>NZ_VRVH01000152.1:0-10490 GCF_008040095.1 Methylobacterium sp. WL6
GCGAGCGGCCAGCCCACCCCGAGCGCGCCGAGGGCGGCGCTGCCGAGCACGAGGTTGCGGCGCGTGAGCGAAGTCTTGTTCATCGGGCACTTTTCGATCGCGGAACGGGAACGATCCGCGCGTCGAAGGAAACGGCGACGCCCTCCGTCGATCGGACGGCATCACCGATCCACGGGCAAGGAGGACCTCCTTGCGTTCCGCCGCGTGGGCTCGTGCCGACATGGGAGGCACACAATATGCCAAGCGCCGCCCGGCACCTCCGCAACCGGTAGTCTACCGGGATCGGTTCCGGCTCACGTCACCACGCTCGGCTCGGCCCGTCCGGTCAGCGCCTCGATCTCCGCCAGCTCGCGGGCGACGGCGACCAGCGGAGCCAGCACCGCGGCGACCGGCCGCTCGAGCCGGTCCGGCGCCGCCTCGTAGCGCTCGATGTAGACGCGCAGCGTCGCGCCCGCCGTGCCGGTGCCGGACAGGCGGTAGACGATGCGGGCATCCTCCGCGAAGGTGACGCGAATGCCCTGGCGCTCGCTCACCGAGCCGTCGACCGGGTCGACGTAGCGGAAATCGTCCGCCGCCGAGACCGTGACGTCGCCGATCCGCCGGCCGGGCAGCTCCGCGAGCTTGTCCCGCAACCCGTCCATCAGCCGGTTGGCGGCGTCCGAGGCGATCTCCTCGTAATCGTGCCGGGTGTAGTAGTCGCGCCCGTACTCCGCCCAGTGCTCGCGCACGATCGCGTCGGCGCGCTTGCCCGTCGCGGCCAGGATGTTGAGCCAGAGCAGCACCGCCCACAGCCCGTCCTTCTCGCGGACGTGGTTCGAGCCGGTGCCGGCGCTCTCCTCGCCGCAGAGCGTGATCAAGCCGGCATCGAGCAGCGTGCCGAAGAACTTCCACCCGGTCGGCGTCTCGTAGGCGCCGATCCCGAGGCGGGCCGCGACGCGGTCGGCCGCGCGGCTCGTCGGCATCGAGCGGGCGATGCCGGCGAGCCCGGATGCGTAGCCGGGCGCGACGCTTGCGTGCGCCGCCAGGATCGCGAGGCTGTCGCTCGGGGTCACGAACAGGCCCGGCGCGACGATCATGTTGCGGTCGCCGTCGCCGTCCGAGGCCGCGCCGAAATCCGGCGCGTCGGGGCCGAGCATCAGCTGGTAGAGGTCGTGGGCGTGGACCGGGTTCGGATCGGGGTGGTGGCCGCCGAAATCCTCCTTCGGCTCGCCGTTGACCACCGTGCCGGGCTCGGCGCCGAGCATGCCTTCGAGGATCGCGTGGGCGTAGGGGCCGGTCACCGCGCTCATCGCATCGAAGCGCATGCGGAAGCCGGATGCGAACAGGCGGCGGATCGCGTCGAAATCGATCAGCTCGGCCATCAGCGCGGCGTAGTCGGCGACCGGATCGATCACCTCTACGACCATGTCGCCGATCCGCGTCGCCCCGACCTGGTCGAGGTCGAGGTCGGGCACGTCGGCGATGCGATATTCCGTCAGCGTCTTCGTCGCGGAATAGATCGCCTCGGTGACGCTCTCGGGCGCCGGGCCGCCGTTGGCGGTGTTGAACTTGATGCCGAAATCGCCGTCCGGCCCGCCGGGATTATGGCTCGCCGAGAGGATGATGCCGCCGATCGCGCCGGCTTTGCGGATCACGCAGGACGCGGCCGGCGTCGAGAGCAGGCCGCCCCGGCCGACGAGGACGCGGCCGAAGCCGTTGGCGGCGGCGATCTTCAGCGTGGTCTGGACCACCGCGCGGTTGAAGAAGCGCCCGTCGCCGCCGAGCACCAGGGTCGCGCCCTCGCGGCCGGCGACGGACTGGACGATCGCCTGAACGAAGGTCTCGACGTAGTGCGGCTGGCGGAAGTGGGCGACCTTCTTGCGCAAGCCGGACGTGCCGGGCTTCTGATCGGAGAACGGCGTCGTCGGCACGCGTTTCAGGACCATGGTTCGCTCGATCTCTCAGGGACTTTCCGCCCAACAACCCGGTTTCGCGGGAGCGGTCAATCAGCCCGCCGGATCCGCCGCCAGGAAGCGGGCGACGAGCATCCGCGCGAGGTCCGCGGGGGCGGCGTCGGTCAGCGCCCCGAGCTTGCCCGAGGTCGAGAGCGAGGCGAGCCCGTGCAGCGACGCCCACAGGGCGGCCACCGCCTGGGCGCGCTCGGCGGCGTCGGGCAGCAGCGGCTCCAGCGTTCCGTCGACGAGGCCGGTCGCGGAGGCCAACGCCTCCCAGTACCAGTCCGGCACCGCGGCGCCGCGCGCGGGCGCCTGGTCGGAGACGAGGCTCCAGATCGCCGAATCCGCGGCGACGAAGGCGAGGTAGGCGGAGGCCAGGGCCGCCGCGTTCGCCCGCGGTGACCCCGCCGGGTCGAGGGCCGCCGCGAGCGCGTCCCGCAGCCGGGCGAAGGTGCGGGCGTTCACCCGCAGCAGCACCGCGTCGAGATCGCCGACCGCATTGTAGATCGAGTTCGGCGCGTAGCCGATCGCGGCGGCGAGCGGCCGCATCCCGAGGGCGCGCACGCCCTGGTTCCGGACGATGCCCTCGGCGGCCTCGCAGACCAGCGCGAGGAAGCCAGCCCGGTCGACGTCGCCGCGCGGGCCGGCGGCGCGCTTCTTAACGGTCTTCACGCTATGCATCCGCGGTGTCCCGTGCGGTCGCGCACGGGATGCAGCGATAGATTGCACGGCGTGCAAGAACAAGCTTGCGCACCGCCCGCGATCACTTAGTTTGCACGTTGTTCAAATGCCGTCGTCCAGCGTGGATCGCACCGGGCCCGGGATTTGACGCGACCGCACGGGTTGAGCCAGTCATGGCCCAGCCGGGGAGACCGCCATGTTCCGTTCGCTGATGACCGCCCGGCGTTTCGCGCCGCTGTTCTGGTGCCAGTTCTTCTCGGCCTTCAACGACAACTTCCTGAAGAACGCCCTCGCCTTCCTGATCCTGTTCAAGGTCTCGCAAGGCGGCGATTCCGATTCCGGCATCCTGGTGACGCTGGCGAGCGCCGTGTTCATCGGGCCTTTCTTCATCCTGTCGGGCCTCGGGGGCGAGCTCGCCGACCGCTACGACAAGGCGGTGATCGCCAAGCGGCTGAAGTTCGCCGAGATCTTCGCCGCCGGCACCGCGGTGCTCGGGTTCTTCCTCGCCTCGGTGCCGATCCTGTTCGTCGCGCTCGGGCTGTTCGGGACGATCGCGGCCCTGTTCGGGCCGATCAAGTACGGCATCCTGCCCGACCACCTGCGCCGCGAGGAGCTGCCGGCCGGCAACGCGCTGGTCGAGGCCGCGACCTTCCTCGCGATCCTGCTCGGCACGATCGCCGCCGGCTTCGCCAGCGCCATGGGCGGCTCGCACCTCGTCTTCGGCGGCCTGATCATGGCCTTCGCCGTGCTGTGCTGGCTCGCGGCGCGGGCGATCCCGCGCACCGGCGAGGGCGCGCCCGACCTGCAGGTCGACCGCAACGTCGCGCGCTCCACCGTGGCCCTGCTGCGCGACCTGTGGAGCGACCGCCGCCTGTGGCGCGGCTCGATCATCGTCAGCTGGTTCTGGCTCGTCGGCGTGGTGGTGCTGTCCTTGCTGCCGCTGCTGGTGCGCCACGACTTCAACGGCTCGGAGACGCTGGTCACGTTGCTGCTCGCGGTGTTCTCGGTCGGCATCGCGCTGGGCTCGGGCCTGGCCTCGTGGCTGTGCAGCGGGCGGATCGTGCTGCTGCCCACCCCCGTCGGCGCGCTGCTGATGGCCCTGTTCGGCCTCGACCTCGCCTGGACGGTCGCCCACCACGCGCCCGAGCCCGGCGCGATGATCGGCGCCGCCAACTTCCTGCGCACGGGCTCCGGCCTGCGGGTGGCGATCGACTTCCTCGGGCTGGCCATGGCCGGCGGCCTCTACATCGTGCCGTCGTTTGCCGCGGTGCAGGCCTGGACCGACAAGGACAAGCGCGCCCGCATCATCGGCGCCGTCAACGTGATGACCGCGGCCTTCATGGTCGGCGGCACCTTGGCGCTCGCCGCGCTCCAGGGCGCCGGCTTCTCGAGCGCGACGCTGCTGGCGCTCGTGGCGGTGCTCAACATCGTCGTCGCGGTCGTGGTCCTCGTCACCCTGGAGACGAGCCCGTTCCGCGACTTCCTGTCGATCCTGTTCCGGGCGTTCTACCGGCTCGAGGTGCGCGGGCTCGACAACGTGGAGAAGGCCGGCGCGAACTGCATCGTCGCCCTGAACCACGTCTCGTTCCTCGACGCGCCGCTCGCCCTGTCGCTGCTCGACCAAGAGCCGGTCTTCGCCGTCGACCACGGCATCGCGCAGCGCTGGTGGGTGAAGCCGTTCCTGCGGGTCACCAAGGCGATGCCGCTCGATCCGACCCGGCCACTCGCCACCCGCTCGCTGATCAACGCAGTGAAGGGCGGCGAGACCCTGATCATCTTCCCAGAAGGCCGCCTCACCGTCACCGGCAGCCTGATGAAGGTCTACGACGGCGCCGGCCTTATCGCCGACAAGTCCGGCGCGATGGTCCTGCCGGTGCGGATCGAGGGGCTCGAGAAGACGGTGTTCTCGCGGCTGTCCCGCGATCAGGTGAAGCGGCGCTGGTGGCCGAAGGTGGTCGTCACGGTGATGCCGCCGGTCAAGCTCGGGGTCGACCCGGAGCTGAAGGGCAAGGCGCGCCGGCAGGCGGCGGGCGCGGCGCTCTACGGCATCATGTCCGAGCTGGTGTTCGACACCACCGACATCGACCGGAGCGTGATGACGGCGCTGATCGCGGCCGCCGAGCGCTTCGGCTGGCGCCGCACGGCGCTGGAGGATCCGGTCTCGGGCAAGCTCACTTATTCCCGCCTCGTGATGGGCGCCAACATCCTCGGCCGCAAGCTGATGCCGTTGGCGGGGGAGGGGCGGGCGATCGGGCTGATGCTGCCCAACGCGAACGGCGCCGCGGTGACGTTCTTCGCGCTGGCCTCCGCCGGCCGGGTGCCGGCGATGATCAACTTCTCGGCCGGCGCGGCCAACATCCTCTCCGCGTGCACGGCGGCGCAGGTGACGAAGATCCTCACCTCGCGCGCCTTCATCGAGAAGGGCCGCCTCGGGCCCCTCGTCGAGGCGATCAAGGACAAGGTCGAGCTGATCTACCTGGAGGACGTGCGCGCCACGATCACGACGGGCGACAAGATCCGCGGACTGCTGGCGGCGCGCAGGCCCCTCGTGGCGCGGACCGGAGAGGATGCGGCCGCGATCCTGTTCACCTCCGGCTCGGAGGGGACGCCGAAGGGCGTGATGGTCGCCAACCGCGGCATGCTCTCGAACGTCGCCCAGGTCGCGGCCCGGATCGATTTCGGGCCATCCGACAAGGTGTTCAACGTGCTGCCGATCTTCCACGCCTTCGGGCTGACCTCGGCGCTGGTGCTGCCGCTGGTCTCGGGCGTGCCGGTCTACCTCTACCCGTCGCCGCTGCACTACCGGATCGTGCCGGAGCTGGTCTACGGCTCGAACGCCACGGTCCTGTTCGGCACCGACACCTTCCTGACCGGCTACGCCAAGGTGGCGCACGCCTACGACCTGCGCAGCTTGCGCTACGTCGTGGCCGGCGCCGAGCCGGTGAAGGATTCGACCCGCCGGACCTACGCGGAGAAGTTCGGCCTGCGCATCCTCGAGGGCTACGGCGTCACCGAGTGCGGACCGGTGGTCGCGGTCAACACGCCGATGTTCAACCGCTTCGGCACCGTCGGGCGCCTGGTGCCGGGCATGGAGCACCGCCTCGACCCGGTCCCCGGCATCAAGGAGGGCGGCCGCCTCGTGGTGCGCGGCCCCAACATCATGCTCGGCTACCTGCGCGCCGAGAACCCCGGCGTGCTGGAGCCGCCGCCGGACGGCTGGCACGACACCGGCGACATCGTCGCCATCGACGCGCAGGGCTTCGTCGCGATCAAGGGCCGCGCCAAGCGCTTCGCCAAGATCGCCGGCGAGATGATCTCGCTTGCCGGCATCGAGGCGACCGCCGCCGACCTGTGGCCGGACAGCCCGAGCGCGGTGGCCGCGGTGCCGGACGCGCGCAAGGGCGAGCGGCTGGTGCTGTTCACCCAGCGCAAGGACGCGACGCGCGCCGCCTACCAGACCTTCGCCAAGGGCCGGGGCGCCCCCGACCTCGCGATCCCGGCCGAGGTGGTGGTGGTCGACGCGATCCCGATGCTCGGCACCGGCAAGGTCGATCAGGTGGCGGTGACCAAGCTCGCGCAGGAGCGCGCGGGCGGGCAGGAGGCGACGGCGGCGTGATCGCCTGAGAGCCAACACTTCATCTTCCCTCCCCCTCTGCGGGGGAGGGGTGCGACCGGAATATCCTGTTGCCGTGTCGCCTTGTCGAAGAGGGCTGTCGCGTCTGATCGGGTCTCGCCTATAATGGCGAAAAGTCCGGCCCCGATCGAGAAGACCGCCCATGACCTCCCGCATCCCGAACTTCGCCGAGATCGCCTGGGGCGCGGACGCCGTCGCCGTGCCGCCGCCGCCGTCGGGGGAGCCGTGGATGACGCCCGAGGGCATTCCGGTGAAGACCCATTACGGGCCGGACGACCGGGCCGGGCTGGAATTCGTCGACACCTATCCGGGCATCGCGCCGTACCTGCGCGGGCCGTACCCGACGATGTACGTCACGCAGCCCTGGACGATCCGCCAGTATGCCGGCTTCTCCACGGCCGAGGATTCGAACGCGTTCTACCGGCGCAACCTCGCCGCCGGGCAGAAGGGCCTCTCGGTCGCCTTCGACCTCGCGACCCACCGCGGCTACGATTCCGACCACCCGCGCGTCTCGGGCGACGTCGGCATGGCCGGCGTGGCGATCGATTCGATCTACGACATGCGGACGCTGTTCTCCGGCATCCCGCTCGACGAGATGACCGTGTCGATGACGATGAACGGCGCGGTGCTGCCGATCCTCGCGCTCTACATCGTCGCCGCCGAGGAGCAGGGCGTGCCGCCGGAGAAGCTCGCCGGCACGATCCAGAACGACATCCTCAAGGAGTTCATGGTCCGCAACACCTACATCTACCCGCCCAAGGGCTCGATGCGGATCATCTCGGACATCTTCGCCTACACCTCGCAGAAGATGCCGAAGTTCAACTCGATCTCGATCTCCGGCTACCACATGCAGGAAGCGGGCGCGACGAACGACCTCGAGCTCGCCTACACGCTGGCCGACGGCGTGGAGTACATCAAGGCGGGGCTGGCGGCCGGGCTGACGATCGACAAGTTCGCCCCGCGGCTGTCGTTCTTCTGGGCGATCTCGACGAACTACTTCATGGAGATCGCCAAGATGCGGGCCGCGCGCCTGATCTGGGCCAAGCTCGTGAAGGAGTTCGAGCCGAAGAGCGAGAAGTCGCTGCCGCTGCGCACCCACTCGCAGACCTCGGGCTGGTCGCTGACCGCGCAGGACGTGTTCAACAACGTCACCCGCACCTGCATCGAGGCGATGGCGGCGACGCAAGGGGGCACCCAGTCGCTCCACACCAACGCGCTGGACGAGGCGCTGGCGCTGCCGACCGACTTCTCGGCGCGCATCGCCCGCAACACCCAGCTGTTCCTGCAGCAGGAGAGCGGCACCACCCGCATCGTCGACCCGTGGGGCGGCTCGTACTACGTCGAGAAGCTCACCGCCGACATCGTCGCCCGCGCCTGGGAGCACCTGCGCGAGGTCGAGGAGCTCGGCGGCATGGCCAAGGCGATCGAGGCCGGCATCCCCAAGCTCCGGATCGAGGAGGCGGCGGCGCGGGCCCAGGCCCGGATCGATTCCGGCCGCCAGACCATCGTCGGCATCAACAAGTTCAAGCCCGACGACGAGATGAAGATCGAGCTGATGCGGGTCGACAACGGCAACGTGCGCACGCTGCAGATCGACAAGCTCAAGCGCCTGCGCTCCGAGCGCGACCAGGCCGACGTCGATGCGCGGCTGGCCGCGCTGACCGCGGCGGCGGAAGGGGAGGGCAACCTGCTCGAGCTCGCCGTCGAGGCGGCGCGCGCCAAGGCGACGGTGGGCGAGATCTCGGATGCGCTGGAAAAGGCCTGGGGCCGGCACCGGGCCGAGATCCGGTCGATCTCGGGCGTGTACAAGCGGGAGGTGGGTGGCATGTCGCCAGCGGTCGAGCAGGTGCGGGGGCTGGTCGAGGCCTTCGAGGAGAACGACGGGCGCCGCCCGCGCATCCTCGTCGCCAAGATGGGGCAGGACGGGCACGACCGCGGCCAGAAGGTCATCGCCTCGGCCTTCGCCGACCTCGGCTTCGACGTCGACATCGGGCCGCTCTTCGCGACGCCGGCGGAGGCCGCGCGGCAGGCGGTGGAGAACGACGTCCACATCGTCGGCGTGTCGTCGCTGGCGGCCGGCCACCTGACGCTGGTGCCCGAGCTGAAGGCCGCGCTGACCGAGCAGGGCCGCGGCGACGTGATGATCGTGATCGGCGGCGTGATCCCGCCCGGCGACTACGATGCGCTCTACGCCGCCGGCGCCTCGGCGATCTTCCCGCCGGGCACGGTGATCGCGGAGGCCGCGGTCAAGCTGATCGAGGAGCTGAACGGCCGGCTCGGCTACTCCGCCCGGCAGGCCGCCGAGTAGCGCGCCCCCAAAAGAGCGCTATTCCGAAGGCGTCTGCGTCTGCGAGGCCGGCGCCGACGGCGTGATCGAGCCGGTGGCCTCGGGGCCGCCGGCGCGGAACATGGCCTGGGCCGACTGCTCCGCCCGCTCGCGATCGAGCTTCTGCGCAGCCAGCAGTGCGCAGACCACGAGCAGGCCCACCCCGAATACCGCCTTGGCCGTCGTCCAGATGCGATCGAGCATGCCAAATGGTGGCATGCCGTCGGTTAGCGGGATGACAACGCTGGCGCTTTTTCCGCGGCCCGGCGCGCCGATCGCCCGGGCGATCCGGGCGCCGGGCGAAAGCGACTGTTCCGCTACTTGGTCTTCTTGCCGGCGGTCTTGATCGCGGCGCTGACCATATCCTTCGTCGAGGGCGCCGCAGCAATCGTCTTCGAAACCACCTTCTTCGGTTTCTTCGTCTCGCGATTTCCGCGCTTGTTCTCGGATGCCATCATGCTCTCCCGCTGGTGATCGCGGCGATGATGGCACGGTTTTACGAAATCGTGCCCTACAAAACACTTGCCTGGCGCATTCGCGAGACGCGCGAAGACATCCGGGCGGAATGCCCGGGCCCTCGCGACGGGCCCGGTCGGCGGGCGGGCCGCATTCGCGGCGCGCAGCCCGTCACGGCGGTCGATGACGACGAGGTCGCGCCGCCCCCTGATCCACGAATGCCAGCGACTTCGCCACAAATGAAACCAACGGTTGCAATAATTCGCTTGCCGCGTATGCGGCGTCGGGTTACTTTGCAATGCAAAGCGCGATTCGACGCCGGAGAGCCCATGCACGACCTCGACAAGGCGCTGGCCGACATCGTTGCCATCCGCTCGCAGATCGCGCGGGACACCGCGTTCCGCGGCCTCGGCTCGGCGGCCCTGGCCGCCACCGGGGTGCTCGCCCTGGCGACCGCGTGCGGGCAGGCGCTCTGGCTCGGCGATCCGGACGCGCGGCCGCTTCTGTTCTTCGGCCTGTGGATCGCGACGGCCTGCGCAGCGGGCGGCCTCATCGGCATCGAGACGGTTCGGCGCTCGCGCCAGCTGCATTCGGGCCTGGCGGACGCGATGGTGTGGAATGCGATCGAGGGGTTCCTGCCCGCCGCCGGGGCGGGCGCCTGCCTCGCCCTGGTGATCACGCGCTTCGCCCCCGATCAGGTCTGGATGCTGCCGGGCCTGTGGCAGGTGCTGGTCGGCCTCGGCCTGTTCGCCTCGGCGCGGATCCTGCCGCGGGCGGTGCAGGGCGCGGGCGCGTTCTACCTTCTCGCCGGCCTGACCGCGCTGGCGGTCGCGGGCGAGACCCGGGCGCTCTCGCCCTGGCTGATGGGCCTGCCCTTCGCCATCGGGCAGGGCTGGCTCGCCGTCGTGATGTCCGGCACCGGAGGCGGCGATGGCGATCTCTGATCGGGCCGATGGCCGCTTCTCCTACGACGGTCTCGATCGGGTGATCCACGAGAAGGCGCGGCTCAGCGTGCTGACCTCGCTGGTCGGCCATCCGAAGGGCCTGGCGTTCCCCGACCTGAAGCGCCTGTGCGGGCTCACCGACGGCAACCTCAGCCGCCACCTCGCGGTGCTGCAGGAGGCCGATCTCGTCAGCCTGGAGAAAGGCCACGCCCATAACCGTCCGCAGACCCTGTGCCGGCTGACGCCGGCGGGGCGGGCCCGTTTCCTCGAGTACCTCGGCGTCCTGGAACAGGTGGTGCGCGACGCCGCCAAGGCCGCCCGCCTGCCGGAATCCAGCCACCTCAACACCACCCCGGCCTGACGGCCGACCGCCCGCCATCCGCGCCGCCCCCGACCGGAGCCTTCCACGATGCAAAGCCCCACCGACACCAGGCCGGGCCTTCACGCCGCGATCATCATGGACGGCAACGGGCGCTGGGCGACCCGGCGCGGGCTGCCGCGCGCCGCCGGCCACC
>NZ_VRVH01000153.1:0-10424 GCF_008040095.1 Methylobacterium sp. WL6
TTTTTTTTTAATGAAAGTGCGACCACCTAGATCTACACGTTTGTAGTCGTGGGCAGCTTAAGATGTGTATTAGAGTCAGCCCGGCGCCCTCGCCCAGGGGGGCTCGGCGCCCGGCGGCAAACCCGCGGGCACCCTGACCTACGGCATCTCGATGTCGGACCTGCCGCTCACCACCGGGCAGCCGGACAAGGGCGCGGGCGGCTACCAGTTCACCGGGCTGACCCTCTACGATCCGCTGATCGCCTGGGAGCTCGACGTTGCGGACCGCCCCGGCAGGATGGTGCCCGGCCTCGCGACGTCCTGGGAGAGCGACCCGGCCGACCGCAAGAACTGGACGTTCCACCTGCGCGACGGGGTGAAGTTCCACGACGGCTCGGCCTTCGATGCGGACGCGGTGATCTGGAACTTCGACAAGGTGCTCAACAAGGAGGCGCCGCACTTCGACCAGCGCCAGGCCGCCCAGGTGAGGCCGCGCCTGCCCGGCGTGGCGTCGTATCGGAAGCTCGATGCGATGACCGTGCAGGTGACGACGAAGACCGCCGACAGCCTGTTCCCCTACCAGATGCTGTGGTTCCTGATCTCGTCGCCGGCCGGGTTCGAGGCGGCCGGGCGCGACTGGTCGAAGTTCGCGTTCCAGCCTTCCGGGACCGGGCCTTACAAGATCGGCCAGCTCCAGCCCCGCGTCCGCCTCGAGCTCGTGGCGAACGAGGCCTACTGGAACCCCAAGCGCGCCCCGAAGCTCGCCAAGCTGACGCTGGCCTGCGTGCCCGAAGACCTCGCCCGCGTGAACGCGCTCCTGTCGGGCAACGTCGACCTGATCGAATTGCCCGCGCCCGACGCCGTGCCGCGTCTGAAGGCCGCCGGCATGCGGATCGTCGGCAACGACACGCCGCATGTCTGGAACTACCACCTCTCGATGGTCGAGGGCTCGCCCTGGCGCGACATCCGCCTGCGCAAGGCCGCCAACCTCGCGATCGACCGCGACGGCGTGGTGCAGCTGATGGGCGGCCTGGCCGCCCCGGCCGTCGGGCAGGTGCAGGCGTCGAGCCCGTGGTTCGGCAAGCCGACCTTCCAGATCAAGACCGACGTCGCGGCGGCCAAGACGCTCGTGGAGGAGGCCGGCTTCTCGGTGAAGAACCCGGTCAAGGCGACGATCCTGATCCCCACCGGCGGCACCGGGCAGATGCTGTCCCTGCCGATCAACGAGTTCATCCAGCAGAGCTGGGCCGAGATCGGCATCCAGGTCGAGTTCAAGACCGTTGAGCTGGAGGTCGCCTATACCGGCTGGCGCCAGGGCGCGGCCGACCCGAGCCAGAAGGGCGTCTCGGCCGGCAACATCGCCTACGTCACCTCCGATCCGTTCTACGCGATCCTGCGCTTCTACGATTCGCGCCAGATCGCCCCGAACGGCGTGAACTGGAGCCACTGGAAGAACGCCGAGGTCGATGCGCTCTGCGACAAGGTCAAGGCCAGCCTCGACCCGGCGGAGCAGGACAAGCTGCTGGCCCGCATCCACGAGATCGTGGTCGACGAGGCGGTGCAGGTCTGGGTCGTGCACGACACCAACCCGCACGCGCTCTCGCCGAAGGTGAAGGGCTACACCCAGGCCCAGCACTGGTTCCAGGACCTGACGACGCTGGCGTGATGGGGCGGCGCGGGTTTCCTTCGCTACCGGATCGCGCAGCAGATGCGTGACGGGTACTCCCTCCCCCGCAGAGGGGGGAGGGAAGAGCGTGGTCAGGGATGCGGGGTCGGCGATGCGCCGGCCCCCTGCCCCACCCCGTTAAAGCCGCTCGACCTCGGCCGTCTCGCCCGCCAGCCGCACCAGCACCTGCCGCAGCCAGCGGTGGGCCGGGTCGTCGTCGTAGGAGGCGTGCCACAGCATCGAGACCGAGACCGCGTCCAGCTCCACCGGCGCCGGGCTCACCGTCAGCCCGAGCGCGTCGGCGAAGTAGGTGGCGAGCCGCGCGTGCATCGTCGTGATCACCGGGGCGGCGCGTACCAGGAACGGCACCACCAGGAACCGCGGCGTCGTCAGCGCCAGCGTCCGCGCCCGCCCGAGCTTGGCCAGCGCGTCGTCCACGACACCGTGGGCGGTCTCGCGCAGGCTGGTGAGGATGTGCGGGAAGCGGAGGTAGTCGTCCAGGGAGATCGGCGGCGCGAGCCCGACCTGGCCGGCGTCGAACAGGCAGACGTAGGTGTCGCGGTAGAGCAGGCGCTGCTTGTGATGGGTCTGCCCCTCGAACCCGAAGCCGATGGCGAGGTCGACCCGGTCGGCGTCGAGCTCCTCCAGGATGTGTGTGCGGTCGACCGAGCGCAACAGCAGGCGGATGCCCGGCGCCTCGGCGCGCAGGTAGCCGAGTAGCCGGGGCCCGAGCAGGACCTCGGTGCTGTCCGGCAAGCTGACCGTGAAGGTCCGCTCGGTCGTGGCCGGATCGAACGCCGCCTCGCGCCGGACGATCGCCTGGATCTGCCGCAGGGCCGCGCGGACGGGCTCGGCCAGCGCCAGGGCGCGTGGCGTCGGCCGCATGCCGTCGGGGGCGCGGGTCAGCAGCTCGTCGTCGAACAGCCGGCGCAGGCGGGCGAGGCTCGAGCTCATCGCCGACTGGCCGATGCCGATGCGAGCCGCGGCGCGGGTCACGCTGCGCTCGGCCAGCATCGCGTCGAGGGCGACGAGCAGATTCAGGTCGATGCGGCTAAGATCGATGTGATCGATAGTCATCAGCGATACGATCGGTTTGATCCATGCTGCACTGCAGAACATATTCGTGACCAAGGCAAGGGCATCGGGCCCTTGGCAGCACGAAGGTCACACGATCATGTCCATCAAGACTCGCAGCCGCACCGTCGCCCTCGCGGCCATCGTCGCCCTCACCGCCGGCCTCGGCAGTGCCGGCGCAGCCGAGATCAAGCCGGCCGCGGCCGGCAGCGTCGACCTCGGGACCCTGTCCGGCGTCGCCTACTACACCGCCGAGCCGAAAGGGTATCGCGTCGTCGTCACCCTGGCGCCGCGCGCCGCAGCCCCCGCCGTCCGCTTCGAGACGGTCCTGGCCGACGACCAGAGCGTGACGCTCTCGACCCCGCGCCCGGCCGACTCGCCCGCCGAGACGATCGAGATCAGCCGCGTCGGCGACCGCATCCTGGTCCAGCCCTCCCGGACCAAGGCCGTCACGCTGGAAGCCGCGGCCGTCGACTGAGCGCTCTGGGCATGCCCGGCCGTGCCGACCCTCCCGGCCTCGCGACGAGGCCGGGAGCCGGCAGACGCCGTCAGGCCGGATCATGGAGCCGCCGACCGGACGACGCGCGCGCCACCTCCGCGCGGACATGCTCGCGGAACAGCCGGACCCGCGCCGGCAATTCGCGCCCCGCGAGGCTGACCGCCCGGAGCGTCCCGCCGCGGCTCGCCCAATCGGGCATCACCGGAACCAGCGTGCCGGCGCCCAGCGCCTTCGCGGCGACGAGGCTCGGGATGTGGCCGATGCCGACGCCGGCCAGCGTCAACCGCAGCACGGTGGCGAAATCCGTCGCCCGCACCACCGGGCGCACGTCGATCAGCGCCTCGCGCCCGAGCCGGTCCGACACCGCGATCTGCGAGGCGCCGACGCGCTCGCGCGAGAACACCACGTCGTGGTCGCAGAGCCCGGCGAGGTCGGCCGGAGCCGGCTTCCGAGCGAGATAGGCCGGGGCGGCGTAGAGGCCGATCGTCAGCTCGGCGAGGATCGGCGCCATGTAGCCGCTGTCCGGATGCGCGCCGCCGAGCCGCAGGGCGAGGTCGACGCGGTTGGCGGCGAGGTCCAGCCGGTTGTCGGTGATCAGCATTTCGATGGTGATCTGCGGGTAGCGCGCGCGGAAGCTCGCCACGAGATCGGGCAGCACCTCGACGCCGAAATCGATGGAGGCGGTGACGCGCAGGTGCCCGCGCGGTTCGGTGCGCGCGCCGCGCGCCGTCTCCAGAGCCTCGTCGAGGAGCGCAAGGCTCTCCTGGGCGCGGGCGTGGAAGACCAGCCCGTCGGCCGTCGGCGAGACCGCGCGCGAGGTTCGCGCCAGCAGCGTCACGCCGAGCACCGCCTCCAGTCGCGAGACGCGGCGGCTGACGCTGCCCTTGGTCTCGCGCACGAAGGCCGCCGCCTGGGTCACGCTGCCGAGGTCGACCACCGCGCAGAAGGCACGCACGTCGTCGAGATGCCCGGTGAAGGTTTCCGGAATCGCAACCATGCGTCTCCGGTTACCGCGCTTCCGCACCGCTGGGAAGCGGCCTATCTCGGCGCCTCCGAACGGCGCATCCCGCCGTGCCAGCGAGCCCGGAGCTCTTCGTGAAGCCCTTCAGCCCCTCCGCCCTGTCGATCGCACTCATGCTCGCCGCCGCCCCGGCGCTGGCGCAGACACCGCCGACCCGCGACCCGGCCCAGATCCAGGCCGGCGCCTACGCGGTCGATGCCGGCCACACCCAGGTCGGGTTCACCGTGTCGCACATGGGCTTCTCGAACTATTCCGGCGGGTTCTCCGAGGTTTCGGGCACTCTCGACCTTCAGCCGAAGAGCCCGGCTCAGAGC
This sequence comes from Methylobacterium sp. WL6, assembly GCF_008040095.1. Lineage (NCBI taxonomy): Bacteria > Pseudomonadati > Pseudomonadota > Alphaproteobacteria > Hyphomicrobiales > Methylobacteriaceae > Methylobacterium > Methylobacterium sp. WL6. Next base: position 4,554 of record NZ_VRVH01000153.1, read on the forward strand.
AGCCTCAAGATCACGATTCCCGTCGCGTCGGTCACCACCACCAGCACCAAGCTCACCGACGAGCTGAAGGGCGACCAGTGGCTCGACGCGACCAAGTACCCGGAGATGACCTTCGTCTCGACCAAGGTCACGCCCGAGGGCAAGGACAAGGCCAAGGTCGCCGGCAACCTGACGCTCCACGGCGTGACCAAGCCGGTAACCCTCGACGTGACCCTGGTCGGCGCCGGCGTGAACCCGCTGAGCAAGAAGTACACGGTCGGCTTCGACGCCAAGGGCGCGATCAAGCGCTCGGAATTCGGCGTGAAGACCTACGTGCCGCTGATCGGCGACGAGCTGCACCTCACCATCGCCGGCGCGTTCGAGCGCACCGAATAGGCCCAAGCCGCGCACGACCGCCGGCCCCGAGATCGCGATGCCAGGAACGACCATGCCCGAGGCCGTGGCCCCTGCCCCGCTCCGGTACACCCGCGTCGCGATCGCCTTCCACTGGGCGATCGCGGCCCTGGTGCTCGCGCTCCTCGGCATCGGCCTCGCGATGACGCATGCGGACCTGGCGCCGATGCGCCGGTTCCAGCTCTACCAGTGGCACAAGTCGGTCGGCATCACCGTGCTCGTGCTGTCGCTGCTCCGGCTCGGCTGGCGCGCCTTCCACAGGCCCCCGCCCCTGCCGGCGGCGATGCCGGCCCTGGAGCGGGCCGCGGCGCATCTCGCCCACGGCGTGCTCTACGCGCTGATCATCGCGATGCCCCTGGTCGGCTGGGCGCTGGTCTCGGCCTCGCCGTTCAACATCCCGACGGTCCTGTACAGCGTCGTGCCCTGGCCGCATCTGCCGATCGTCACGGACCTCCCGAACAAGGCGGCGGTCGAGGCCGGATTGAAGCTGGTCCATGCGTCCGGCGCCTGGTTCCTGATCGCCCTTCTCGTGCTGCATGCCGGCGCCGCCCTGCGGCACCATTTCGTCCTGCGGGACGACACCCTGCGGCGGATGCTGCCGTCGCTCGGCCCCACCCGCCGCGAGGTTTCGCCCCGATGACGTATCGCCTGCTGCTCGCCGCCGCGATCCTCGCCGCACCCGCCTGCGCCGAGGCCGCGGATTGGGCCGTCGACCCGGCCTAGAGCCGCCTCGGCTTCTCGGGGGTTCAGGTCGGCGTCCCGTTCAAGGGCCGCTTCAAGCGCTTCGAGGCCGAGATCGCCTTCGACCCGGCCGCCCCGGAGACCGGGCATGCGCTGGTGACCGTCGACCTCGCCAGCGCCGAGACCGGCGACGTCCAGCGCGACGAGGCCCTGCCGCAGGCCGACTGGTTCGCCACCAAGGCGACGCCTCAGGCCCGCTTCGAGGCGAGGCGCTTCGTGCCCAGGGGCGGCGACGCCTACGAGGCCGTCGGCAGCCTCACGATCCGCGGCATCCGCCACGACGCGACCCTGCCCTTCCGCCTCACCCTTGCCGGCGATGCCGCTCACGCCACCGGGCATCTCGATCTCGTGCGCACCGATTTCGGCGTCGGGCAGGGGCCGTGGGCGTCGGGCCAATGGGTCGCCCTCGAGGTCGGCGTCGACCTCGATCTCGTGGCGCGCCGGAAGGACGGTGCGCGCTAGGATCGCGATGCTCGAAGTGCCGGCTGCCTGCGACCTCGGCCGGCACGCTGCCGGTCGTCCTTCGCCGAGCCGGAGCCATTTCCGAGCCGACGCGGCCGAGGCCGCGCCGAACGAAGCCGAAGGCGCGAATGACCGGCGGCGCAAGGGCGCAGCCGGTCAGGATCTCGGCGCGACCGCGCTCGTCGACTAACGGCGATCACCGATCGCGAAACGTCGTCGCCCGGTCGCCCTCGAGCGGGCCCTTGGACCCCGGGACCAAGCCGCTGTCGATCAGCCAGAGGGCCAGCGCCGCGGCTGCGATCAGCGTCGCCAGCGATCCGAGCCGTCCGATATGCCGGCGCGTTACCAGCATCACCACGAGGATGCCGAGGAAGGCCAGCAGAAGCACGGTCATCAGCATGGGCCTATCCTTCGGATGGAGGTGCACTCCGGGAGCCTGCCGGGTCCGGAGACGCCCTCATGCGGAGCGGCCCTTCGACCTCATCGCGGCGGATCCGACATCTCGCGCCTCGGTGCCGGCTGCGACCTCCTCATGGCCGCGGCGCCGCGGGTGGGGTTGCCGGCGTCGTACCGGGCTGCGTCGGCGCCTGTGGGTTCGGAGGCGCCGGCGCCGGCTGCCCGGGCCCGGCCGGCGGAACACCAGGGCCGGTCTGCAATGTCTGGTCGGCCTTCGTCTGGATCTGATCGGCGGTCTGCTGGGTGATCAAGCCGTAGGACACGGCGACGGCCAGGGCGACGGCGAGGATCGCCCCGATGATCGTCTTCGCGAGCCTGCTCTGCATGAAAGCCTCCCCGGGTCCGACGCCCCTACGCAGCTTCCTTGCGCGTGACCACCAGGGCCCAGATCGTTGCCGGGATCCAGCCGATGACGGTGATGTGGAGGAGGATGCACAGGATGCCCTGGATCACCTTCCCGCGCAGGAACATTGCCAGCCACGGCGCCAGGAAGCAGATGATGATCATGACCATGGCGCGTCGCATCCCCAGACGATGTCGGCGGGTGCACGGCGTCGGCAATGCTGCCCCGCACACTCAGGCTGTTTCAGCCCGATTTGTTCCGACTCAGGCTCGCCCAAGCGGCGTGGGCGCGGTGAGAGAGCCTGTCGCAACGGTTGGCGTGCTTTGTCGTTTGACCGACCGTCGCGGATCGGCGCGGCAACATCGCGCTTCTCTTCGGGCTGCTCCTCCTGCCGCTGATCGGCACCACGGGGCTCGCCATCGATTACGGGCAGCTGCTCACCGCCCGGACCACCTGCCAGACCGCCGCCGACGCCGCCGCCCTCTATGCCAGCGGCGTCGCCAAGGCGCTGATCCAGCAATCGGACGGCAGCGCCGCTTCGGTCGCGTCCGCCAAGACCGAGGCGCAGACCCGTGCGACGGGCCTGTTCAACGCGCACGTGGCGCGGATGACCAACGTCATCGCGACGGGCGGAACCGTGACCGTCGCCAAGGTCGGCCAGCGCATCGACGCGCTGGCGACGTTCAACGTCGCGACCAGGACGTCGTTCGGCGGCATCTTCGGCGTCCGGAGCATGAATGCCTCCGGCTCCGCGAAATCCTCGGCCTCGATGCCGCTCTATACCGATCTCTACATGGCTCTGGACGTGTCGCAGTCGATGGGCCTCGCCTCGACCACGGCGGGAGCCAAGAGCCTCTTCACCCTGATCAAGACGATGGAGAGGAACGCCGGCAACTCGGGCGCCACGGGCTGCGTCTTCGGCTGTCACGTCGTGCAGACCGGCAGCAGGCTGGCGAGCAGCTATCAGTCCATCGCCGGCAGCGCCGTTCCACCGATCACCCTGCGCATCGACGTCCTGCGCAATGCCGTGAACAAGACGATCTCCACGGCCCAGAGCGACGCCCTCGCCGCCGGCACCAGCAACTACCGGATCGCGCTCTACACGACGGGCCTCTCATCCGCGAACGGAACGACCTACAGCCTCAATCAGCTGGCGACGCTCAGCTCGAACTGGAACAGCCTGTCGGCCGCGGCGGCGAACATCGACCTGGGCCCGAACAACGGTGGCGGAACCGGCGACAGCTACCTCAAGGAGCCGCTGACCGATCTGCTGACTAAGATCCCGACGAGCGGCGACGGAACCAGCCAGGCGACGTCCCGCGCCTACGTCATCATCATCACCGACGGCCTGCGTGACGTGAAGGGTTCCTCCTGCACCTCCGGGCATTGCACCGCGGCGTTCGATCCGGCCGTCTGCCAGAGCTACAACAACAAGAACATCACCGTCGGGGTGATCTACACCACCTACCTGCCGATCCTGGCCGATCCGACCACGGGAAGCTCGGCGCTGGATGGCAACTATCGAAGCCTGGTCCAGCCCTACGTCTCGCAGATCGCGCCGAACCTGCAGGCCTGCTCCTCGCCGGGCTGGTATGCCGAAGCCTCCGGCGGGCCGTCCATCGATGCGGCGCTGGCGAAGATGTTCGGGCAGACGACCATGCAGCCGCAGATCACCAACTGATGCCGACGCGCGGCGCGGACGGGCGTGAAGCCTGGCGCCGCGACCCACGATGCTGCTTCGCGCCTGCGACCGCCGCGGGAACGCACCATCCGCTCATGCCGATCGGTGTCGATTATGACCAAGGGCGCCCGGCGCGCAGACCGATCGACGTGATCTTTCAAGGCTGGTCGAAGAGCTTGTTTCGGGCCCCGCATCAGCGATCGAGCGGGTCGCGGACCGTCCGCTCGCTGAGAGCGCACCCGAATTGATCGCGTCATGCGGCCGGTCGATGCGTGAGAGCGCGACGGAGGGCGAGATCCCGTTGCGAAGGCGTTGCTTCAGGCGATCGTCGATTGCGTCGAGAACGCTATCCGCATCATTGGCGATACGGCCAGCCCGGAACCCGTCATCGCCGGCGCTGGCTCACCCGCCGGGCAGGTGTTCGCGGTTCTGTACGGAATTGGCGCACCCGACACGATTCGAACGTGTGACCTTTGCCTTCGGAGGGCAACGCTCTATCCAGCTGAGCTACGGGTGCTGACCGTACCGATTTCCTAGCCGATGCCGCTGCGCGGCGCAACGGGGCTGTCGCGGGGTCGAAGGCGGGGGGATGACGACGTGGGATCGCCGTTGCCGCGGTCCCACCGATCGGCGAGGCGTCACGGCGCACGTCGCTGTCCGCGGCGCTCGGTGCGCATCGCGCCATGGTGCTACGGGCCGGCGAAGAGGGGGATTGGGGTTCTGCGATCCGAGCGAGGCTTCGTACGCCACCCGGGCAAAGTGTTCGAGCGATACCGGTATCCTCATACTGTGGCCCAAACGGCAGGCCCGGCCAAAGACGGCACGGCCATCTTGTATCGGCCATGTTTCTGATTGTTTCTGGCGGGCATCCGCGCTGCGACGCTCAGCGTGCAACACCGTTCGAAGCGCCGGCGATGCAGACTCGTCTCGACCGACATCATCCTCCCGCCGTCACGGCCCCGATGCATTCGGGGCCGGCAGGCGGCGCCCTGGCGGCCGTGAGCATCGCGCGGCCCGGCGGGGCGCTGGCGAACCTGCAGCTTCTGCGGGCGTTCGCGGCGAGCCTCGTCCTGGTGCACCACGTCGCCGTGTATGCCCAGGCGCTGCGTGGCGCCGCACGGCCGTTCGCGACCCTCGACACCCTGATGGGCGTCTGGGGCGTGGCGATCTTCTTCGCCCTGTCGGGCTTCCTGATGGCCCGGCTCGTCACCCGCGATGCGCCGCTCGTCTTCCTCGCGCATCGGGTCAGCCGCATCTTCCCGACTTACTTCGGGGTGGTGGCGCTGTCCGCCGGCCTGTTCGCGGCGCTGGGCCTGCAGTTCGGCGGCATGTCCGTGCTCGCCCTGTCCCTCGCGCCCGGAGGCGCGCGAAGCTCGCCCCTCAACGTGGAGTGGACGCTCGCCCTGGAGCTGTCGTTCTATGTCGGCCTGTTCCTCCTGGCCTCGGCCGGGCAGGCGCGGCGCCTCGTTCCCCTCGCCGCCGGCTGGCTCGTCCTGCTGGCGGTCGCCTTTCCGCTGCTGCCGCCCGACAGCCGCAGCCTAATGCCGCCGCCGCTCTACCTGGTGCCGGTCACGGCGGCCTGTGCGCCCTTTGCGGGCGGCCTGCTGCTGCCGCGGCTGATCGCGTCGGGCTGGATGCGTCCGGCGACGGCGCTCCTCGCCCTGCCCTTCCTGGTGCTCTGCGTCTTCGTCGACACGGCGGCCGCGCGCTGGCTCGGTGGCGTTGCCGCGGTGCTGATCGTGGGCGCCGCCGTCACGGCGCCGCCCGTCCGCCGGGAGGGGCCGGTGGCGCGGGG
>NZ_VRVH01000154.1:0-10363 GCF_008040095.1 Methylobacterium sp. WL6
CCGCTCACGCGAGGCCCACCCTCCCCCGCACAGGAGGAGGGAAGAGACGGCAGCCCTCAGGCGCCCGGTGCCACCGTCGCGTAGTTCGAGGCGTCGTTCTTCGGGCGGTCGCCCGCGAGGTTCTCGCCGGTGGACAGGTAGTGGATCGTCTCGGCGATGTTGGTGGTGTGGTCGCCGATGCGCTCGACGTTCTTGGCGCAGAACAGCAGATGCGTGCAGAACGAGATGTTGCGCGGGTCTTCCATCATGTAGGTCAGCAGCTCGCGGAACAGCGAGTTGTACAGCGCGTCGATCTCGCCGTCCCGCTCCCACACGTTGTGGGCCGCGTTGACGTCGCGGCTGGCATAGGCGTCGAGCACGTCCTTGAGCTGCTCCTGGACGAGGTCGCTCATGTGCTGCACGCCGAGCACGATCTTCTGGGCCTGGGCCTGGTCGCTGATCGCGACGACGCGCTTGGCGATGTTCTTGGCGAGGTCGCCGATGCGCTCGAGGTCGCCCGAGACGCGGATCGCCGAGATCGTCTCGCGCAGGTCGATCGCCATCGGCTGGCGCCGGGCGATGAGCAGCACCGCGCGCTCCTCGATCTCGCGCTGCAGCGTGTCGAGGCGCTTGTCGGCGACGATCACCGCCTGAGCGAGTTGGGTGTCGCGGCGGACGAGCGCGTCGGTCGCCTCGGTCATCATCTTCTCGGCGACGCCGCCCATCTCGGAGATCGAGCGGCGCAGGTCTTCGAGGTCGGTGTCGTAGGACGTGACGATGTGGCCGGGCATGGGCGTGGGTCCTCGAACGATCCGGGTGCGGCTCAGCCGAAGCGGCCGGTGATGTAGTCCTGGGTCTGGCGCACCGTCGGGTTCATGAAGATGCGGTTGGTCGGGCCGACCTCGATGACCTCGCCGAGATACATGAAGGCGGTGAACTGCGAGATGCGGGCCGCCTGCTGCATGTTGTGCGTCACGATGACGATCGTGAACTCGCTGCGCAGCTGCTCGATCAGCTCCTCGATGCGGCCGGTCGAGATCGGGTCGAGGGCCGAGGTCGGCTCGTCGAACAGGATCACCTCCGGGCTCTGGGCCACCGTGCGGGCGATGCACAGGCGCTGCTGCTGGCCGCCGGAGAGGCCCATGCCGGACTGCTTGAGCTTGTCCTTCACCTCGTCCCACAGCGCGGACTTGCGCAGGGCCGATTCGACGCGGCCGTCGAGCTCGGACTTCGGCAGCTTCTCGTAGAGCCGCAGGCCGAAGGCGACGTTGTCGTAGATCGACATCGGGAACGGCGTCGGCTTCTGGAACACCATGCCGATGCGCGAGCGCAGCTCGTTCAGGTCCACGCCGGAATCGAGGATGTTCTGGCCGTCGAGCAGCACCTGCCCCTCGGCGCGCTGCTCCGGGTACAGGCTGTAGATCCGGTTGAAGGTGCGCAGCAGGGTCGACTTCCCGCAGCCGGAGGGGCCGATCAGGGCCGTGACCTGCCGGTCGTGGAAGTCGAGGTTGATGTTCTTCAGGCTGTGGAACTGGCCGTAGTAGAAGTTCAGGGCCTGGGCGCTGATGCGGATCGGCGCGTGCTCGTCGGCCGGGTTGCGGCCGTCGAACCGGGTGGCGTTGATCGCGGGAGCGGCGTTCATCGTCGTGTTCCTCGTGGATGCCGGCGGCGGATCAGCGGGCGCGCTGCGGCTTGATGACGAAGCGGGCGACGACCGAGAGCAGCAGGATCGTCATGGTGATCAGGAGCGCGCCGGCCCAGGCGAGCTGCTGCCAGTTCGGGTAGGGCGAGAGGGCGAACTGGTAGATCATCACCGGCAGGTTCGCGACGCCGCCCATCAGGTCCGGGCTGAACCACGAGTTGTTGTTGAGCGCCGTGAACAGGAGCGGCGCGGTCTCGCCGGCGATGCGGGCCAGCGCGAGGATGATGCCGGTGACGATGCCGGCCGAGGCCGCCCGCCAGGTCACGCTGCGGATCACCGTCGACATCGGGGCGCCGAGCGCCACGCCGGCCTCGCGCAGCGTGCCGGGGACGAGGCGCAGCATGTCCTCGGTGGTGCGCACGATCACAGGGGTCGCGATGATCGCCAGCGCGACGCCGCCGGCCCAGCCGGAATAGGTCCCCATCGGCCGCACCATCAGGGTGTAGACGAACAGGCCGATCAGGATCGAGGGAGCCGAGAGCAGGATGTCGTTGAGGAAGCGGATCACCTCGGCGAGCTTCGAGCCGCGGCCGTACTCGGCGAGGTAGGTGCCGGCCATCAGCCCGATCGGCGTGGCGATGAGGATGCCGATGCCGGTGAGCACGAGGCTGCCGAGGATGGCGTTGGCGATGCCGCCGCCTTCCGAGCCGGGGCCGGGGGTCGGCTGGGTGAACAGCAGCGGCGAGAACCCACGCGCCCCCTCGACGATGAGCATCAGCAGGATCGAGCCGAGGACGAAGGCGCCGAGCACGGTGGCCGCCAGGCAGGCGATCCGCAGCGTGCGGTCGGCGACCCGGCGGCTGCCGCGGATGCGGGCCGGCTTCAGGGCCGGCGCCGGACGGATCGTGTTGGGAGCGTCCATGGCGGGTCCCTCAGGCGACCTTGACGCGGCGCGTCAGGAAGCGGGCGATGATCAGGACGACGAAGGTGATCGCGAACAGGATGCAGCCGAGCGCCATCAGGGAGTTCAGCTGCAGGCCGTCGGCCTCGTTGAACTCGTTGGCGATGCGCGAGGCGATGGTCGAGCCGGGATCGAACACCGAGGCCGAGAGGCGGTTGGCGTTGCCGACCACGAAGGTCACCGCCATGGTCTCGCCGAGGGCGCGCCCGAGGCCGAGCATGATCGCGCCGATGATCGAGACCGAGGCCTGCGGCAGCAGCACGTGGCGGACCACCTCCCAGGTGGTGCAGCCGATGCCGTAGGCGCTCTCGCGCAGGATCGTCGGGATCTGGTCGAGCATGTCGCGGGCGATTGAGGCCACGAACGGCACGATCATGATCGCCAGGATGATGCCGGCGGTGAGCACGCCGACGCCCGAGGGCACGCGGGCGTAGAACAGCGTGCCGACGATCGGCATGCCCTCGACCAGGTTCGACACCGGCATCTGCACGAATCGGGCGAAGAGCGGCGCGAAGATGAACAGGCCCCACATGCCGTAGATGATGCTGGGCACGGCGGCGAGCAGCTCGATCGTCATGCCGACGGGCTTGCGCGCCCAGCCGGGGCAGAGCTGCGTCAGGTAGATTGCGATGCCGAGCGAGATCGGCACGCCGATCACCAGGGCGAGCACCGCGGAGGCGAGCGTTCCGGTGACGGCGACCAGGGCGCCGTACTGCTCGGTGCCGATGTTCCAGGCGCTCGAGGTGAGGAAGCCGAAGCCGAACTCGCGGAAGGCGGGCCAGCCGCCGTAGAGGATCGAGCCGAGGATGCCGGCGAGCACCAGCAGCACCAGCAGGGCCGAACCGTAGGCGGCGGCGCGGAACAGGGCGTCGAGGCCCTTGCTCGGCCCCTTGCGCAGGCGCGCGCCCGAGGCGGCGCGCGTCACGGCGATCTGTTCAGTCAAGGCGGTCATCCGCGGTTCTTTTCACCGGCTGGCGTGGTAGCGCGCCGAACGGCCGGGCGCGAGGGCGGGGCCGGACGCGCGGGCGAGATCCGGCGAGGACGCTGCGCCCGCTCGGGGAACGGGCAGCCCTCGCGCTTCGCGCGGGCCGTCCGCTCGTCGCGATCGGCCGCGGGGCCGCGTGCGGCCCCGCGGGTTCGGCCTCACATGCCGAGGACGGGCTTTCCGTCCTTGCCCTTCACCTGCTTCCACTCCTCGTGGATCAGGCCGACGACGGCGTCCGGCAGCGGCACGTAGTCGAGGTCGGAGGCGAGCTTGTCGCCGTTCTTGTAGGCCCAGTCGAAGAACTTCAGCACGTCGGCGGATTTGGCCGGATCGGCGGCCTCCTTGTGGACGAGGATGAAGGTCGCCGCCGTGATCGGCCAGGCGTCGTCGCCGGCCTGGTCGGTGAGCGTGATGCCGAAGCCGGGCGCGCTCTTCCAGTCGGCGCTGGCGGCGGCCGCCTGGAACGCCTTGTCATCCGGCTGCGGGAACTTGCCGGCCTTGTTGCGGATCAGCGCATAGCTGAGCTTGTTCTGCTTGGCGTAGGCCGACTCGACGTAGCCGATGGCGTTCGGGACCTGCTTGACGGTGGCGGTAACGCCCTCGTTGCCCTTTCCGCCCTGGCCGGCGGGCCAGCTCACGGTGGTGGCGGCGCCGAACTCCTTCTTCCAGCCCTCGGAGACCTGGCTGAGATAGGTGGTGAAGATGTTCGTCGTGCCCGAGGCGTCCGAGCGGTAGACCGGGGTGATGTTCGCGTCGGGGAGCTTCAGCCCCTCGTTGAGCGCAGCGATCTTCGGGTCCGACCACTTGGTGATCTTGTTGGCGTAGATGTCGGCGATCACGTCGCCGGTGAGCTTGAGCTTGCCCGGCTCGACGCCGGGGATGTTCACGACGGCGACGACGCCGCCCATCACGGTCGGGAACTGGACGAGGCCGTCCTTCTCCAGGGCGGGGCCCTTCAGCGGCGCGTCGGTGGCGCCGAAATCGACCGTCTTGGCCTGGATCTGCTTGATGCCGCCGCCAGAGCCGATCGACTGGTAGTTCAAGCCGGTGCCGCTGTCCTTGCGGTAGGCTTCCGCCCACTTGGAATAGACCGGGAACGGGAAGGTCGCACCGGCGCCGGTGATGTCGGCGGCGAGCGCCGGGAAGGCGAGCTGCGCCGTCGCGAGGCCGAGGGCGAGCGCGTAGGTGAAGGGTTTCACATCGATCTCCGTCATCCGTCGAGCGTGCCGGGCAGCGCGATCCGCGCGTTCGCATTGGCGCGGGCCACCCGGCGACCCGGCGGCCGCGGCCGCATCGCTCGACACCGCCGCCGTTAGGGCACGCAGATGACAGCCGCATGACACGGCGCAACCAGGGCTTGAGGCGAGCGCGAACGCGGCCGGCGAATGCTGTGGCGATGGCACGCTTTACGGTGTTGGCGCGTTCTCATTGCGATCCGGGCCCTGTCGCGAGCATCCCGCCGCAACTCGCCGGATCGGAAGGTCGATCCCGTGTCCCACGATTCGCCTGCGGCGCCGACGCGTGCGCCGCTCCCCGACGACCACGCCTACCAGGCGCTCCACGCCGAGCGCGAGGCTCTGGAGCGCGACCTGGCGCTGGCGAAGGCACGGCAGAACTTCAGCACGGAGCCGGGCGAGGCCGAGCGGGCCCGCGCCGACGAGGCGTCGATGCTGATGAGCCTCGACCGGGTGCTGACGCGCATCCGCGCGGCCGAATACCAGCGTCGCCCGGGCGCCCGCCGCTGGTAGCCTGTCTCGGCTGGGTCCCGCGTCTCGCGGCGATCGGGCGAACCTCGCCGCTTCGCCCCACGATCGACGGGTCGTCCCCCGCGGCGAGCCGCGTGCGGGCCGCCTCCCAGCCTCAGGCGCTGCGGCGGCGGTCGCGCTCCTTCTGGCGCATGCGCAGCAGGAGGTCGACCTGGGAATCGGGGATCGGCTGCTTGTCGACGCTGCCCTCGTAGACGGTGCGCAGGGTCTGGCCGAGATGATGGGTGTCGACGCTGGCGCCGTTGCGATGCGACGCGAGGACTTCGAGCTTGGCTGCGGCCTGATGCATGGTCCCCCCCGGAACATGGAAGCGCCGGCGTCCGCGAATCGGTTTCGCCACCGGATCCCAACAGTGTCGGTCCGGATGGTTAAGGAGGGATTAACCTTAACCGACCGTTCTGCGCACTCATCGATATCCGATCCTAGACCGCCGCGCCTTCGAGCAGGCGGGCGGCGGCGGCGCGGGCCTCGTCGGTGACGGTGGCGCCGGCGAGCATGCGGGCGATCTCCTCGCGGCGGGCCGCGACGGGGAGCGAGGCGACGCGGGTGGCGACGCGGCCAGCCCCCTTCACCGCGTCCTTAGCGATCAGGAAATGCGTGCCGGCGCGCGCCGCGACCTGGGGGGCGTGCGTCACCGCCACCACCTGCACGTCCTGCGACAGCCGCGCCAGCCGCGCGCCGATCGCGTCGGCGACCGCGCCGCCGACGCCGGTGTCGATCTCGTCGAAGATCAGCGTCGGCGCCGAGCCCTTGTCGGCGAGCACCACCTTGAGGGCAAGCATGAAGCGGGACAGCTCGCCGCCGGACGCCACCTTCATCATCGGGCCGGCCTTGGTGCCGGGATTGGTCTGCGCCCAGAACGCGACCCGGTCGATGCCGGCGGCGTCGCGCGATTCGGGATCGGTGACGATCTCGGTGATGAACCGGGCGCGCTCGAGCTTCAGCGGGGGCAGCTCGGCCTGCACGGCGGCGTCGAGCGCCTTGGCCGCGCGCCGACGCCCCGCGCTGAGCTTCTCGGAGGCCTTGGCGTAGGCCGATTCGGCCGTTTGCAGCGTCGCCTCCAGGCCGGCGAGCGCCTCCTCGCCGGCATCGATCGCGGCGACGTCCGCCTCGTAGCGCTCGCGCAGGGCGGCGAGGTCGTCGGCGGCGACGTCGTACTTGCGCGAGGCCGCGCGCAGGGCGAACAGCCGCTCCTCGACCCGCTCCAGCTCGCGCGGGTCGAACTCGGCCTCGGCCACCGCCGCGTCGAGGACGGCGCGGGCCTCGTCGAGGGCGACGAGGGCGGCGTCGAGCGCCGCGACGCAGGGCTCGACAAGCGCCGGCAGCTGCGCCGCCCGGCGCTCGAGCTTGCGGATCGCCGAAGAGAGCTGCGGCACGCTCGAATGCGAGCCGCCGACGGCGGCGAGCGCGTCGTTCAGCTCGCGCGCGACCTTCTCGCTCTGCTGCATCACGGTGCGGCGCTCGGCCAGGGTCGCCTCCTCGCCGGGCTTCGGATCGAGGGCCGCCAGCTCCTCGACCGCGTGGCGCAGGAAGTCGGCTTCCCGGCGCGCGGTCTCGACGCGGGCGCGATGCTCGGCCAGCGTCGTGCGGGCGACCCGGACGGTCTTGGCCGCCTTCGCGACCGCGTCGAGCGGGCCGCTCAGGCCGCCGAAGGCGTCGAGGATGGCGCGGTGCGTGGTGACGTCGGCGAGCGCGCGGTCGTCGTGCTGGCCATGGATCTCGACCAGGGCCGCGCCGATCGCGCGCAGAACCTGCACGCCGACGGGCTGGTCGTTGACGAAGGCGCGGGTGCGCCCGTCGGCCATCTGCGTGCGCCGCAGGATCAGATCGCCCTCGGTGTCGATCTCCGATTCCGCGGCGATCCGCCGGGCGGGATGGTCGAGGCCGACGTCGAACACCGCGGTGATGCCGCCCTGCGCCTCGCCGTGGCGCACGAGGGAGCCGTCGCCGCGCCCGCCCAGCGCCAGGCTGAACGCGTCGAGCAGGATCGACTTGCCCGCGCCGGTCTCGCCGGTGAGCACGCTGAGCCCGCCGGAGAAGTTCAGGTCGAGCCGGTCGATCAGGACGATGTCGCGGATCGCGAGCTGCACCAGCATGCCGCGCCTTCGAGCCTCCGGGGCGCCGGCCGTCGTCCGGCCGGGCAACCCAAACTTAAGGGAAATACGAAGCCGTCATGTAGGCCGATGCCGGGCCGACCGCACCCCCGAAATGCGAAACGGGCGGAGCCGAAGCCCCGCCCGCGAGTCGCGTCCGGTCGTGATGCGCGGGCGGCCTACTGGGCGGCGGCCGTGCGGCCCATCACCGAGGAGTAGATCTTGCTGAGGAACGAGCTCTTCTCCTCGCGCGGCTCGAGGCCGCCGTTCTGCAGGAGGGCGTGCGCGTCCTTGTACCAGGGACTGTCGGGGAAGTTGTGCCCGAGCACGGCGGCCGAGTTCTGTGCCTCGGCGGTGATGCCGAGCGCCATGTAGGCCTCGGTCAGCCGCTCCAGCGCCTCCTCGGCGTGACGCGTCGTCTGATACTTGCTCACCACGTCGCGGAAGCGGTTGATCGCGGCAGGGAAGTTGCGGCGCTCGAGGTAGTAGCGCCCGACCTCCATCTCCTTGCCGGCGAGCTGGTCGCGGGTGATCTGGATCTTGGCCTTCGCGTCGGTCGAGTATTCCGAGGTCGGATACTTCTGGACGAGCTCCTGCAGGGCGACGAGCGCCTTCTCGGACCGGTCCTGGTCGCGGGTGACGTCGGGGATCTGCTTGTACTGCGACATCGCCATCAGGTACTGGGCGTAGGCCGCGTCCTTGCTCGCCGGGTGCCGCTGCAGGTAGCGCTTCGAGGCGGTGATCGCGTCGTCGTACTTCTGGCCCTCGTAGTTCGCGTAGGCCGTCATCAGCAGCGCGCGGCGCGACCAGTCGGAATAGGCGTACTGCTTGTCGAGCGAATCGAACTTCTTGACGGCGCCCTCGTAGTCGCTGTCTTCCATCTTCGCCAAGCCTTCGCTGTAGAGCTTGTCGGCCGGCGTGTCCTGCACGACCTCGGGCTTGTACTTGTCGGCGAACAGGTTGGTCGGGTCGAGCGCGTCGCAGCCGCCGAGACCGAGGCCGAAGGCGGTGATGAGCACGGCCGCCGCCGCTCCGCGGGTCCGAAGGGTGACAGGCATTGGCGGTTCTTCCCCCGAACGGGCGCGTCCTGCGTCGCAGCGCGCCGTTGAGCCATCATGACGTCGTGTCGGCGCCGGCACTCTACCGGGTCGGAGGTGCCACCGCATCCCGGACTGCCGCGCTCTTCACGGACGATTCACCGTGGCGCCAGATTCGGGCATGAAAGCGGCGGTTCCACGCCCCCGCAGATCGGCGGGCGGCTGTGTCTTGCAGGCCACATCGCCCGCGGGCGGCAGGCGGTTTGCCGGAGAGATCTCAGAGGTCGCCGGCGAAGGCGGCGATGCCGAGGCCGGCGCCGAACTCGGCGAGCGCGGTCTCGCGGCGGGTGCCCTGGGCCTCGACGATCGCGTAGTTCGCACGGTCGGCGAACAGGGCTTCGAGGATGCCGACGTTCATGCGGTGCCCGCCGCAATAGGAGCGGTAGGCGCCCTGGAGCGGCAGCCCGGCGAGCGCGAGGTCGCCGACCGCGTCGAGGAACTTGTGCCGGACGAACTCGTCGGCGAAGCGCAGGCCTTCCGGGTTGACCACGTCGGTCTCGCCGACGGCGACGGTGTTCTCGAGGGACGCGCCGAGGGCGAAGCCCGCCTTCCAGTAGCGCTCCACGTCCTTCATCATGCCGAAGGTGCGGGCGGGGGCGATCTCGCGGCGGTAGGCGGCGGCGGTGAGGTCCATCGCCTTGCGCGAGCGGCCGATCACCGGGCTTTCGAAATCGATCTCGACGTCGAGGCGGAAGCCCCGGTCGATCGGGCGCAGCTCGGCGAAGGCGGTGCCCGCCTCGATGCGGACGTGGCGCAGCACCTTGATCCAGCGGCGGGCGGTGCCGGTCTGCGCGATGCCGACCGCGTCGATCGCCTTGACGAAGGGGAGCGCACTTCCGTCGAGGATCGGCATTTCCGGTCCGTCGATCTCGACCAGCGCGTTGTCGACGCCCAGGCCGTAGAAGGCGGACATCAGGTGCTCGATCGTGGCGACCGCACCGGATTCGACGTCGCCGATCACGGTGCAGAGCTCGGTCGCGGAAACGCAGGCGTGGTGGGCCTTGATCAGACGGTCGTTGCCGGAGGCCATTCCGGTGCGGAGGAAAGCGATGCCGTGGTTCGCAGAAGCCGGGCGCAGCGTGATCGCAACCGGGTTTCCGGAATGGACGCCGATGCCGCTCAGCACGGTCGCGCCCTTGAGGGTTGTTTGTTGGTTCGTCCGCATTCCTTAGCCCTCGGCCGCGATCCGGCCACGCCACCCCGCATTTCGCGTGGTGACGACGCCTTCCGATCCGTCCGCTGCTTGAAGCCCCTGCGTGCGGCGTCGGTCCGAAAACCGCGCCGCTATTCGTTGGTCCGAGATTTTTATAGCTGCGGCGCACAGCACGGCCAAATCACGCTTTCTTACGCTGTGTTACAGACACGCTTGCGCCGCGATCTCGGGAATATCGTTCCAGTGCAACATGTTAACGAATGGTTAACAAGCCCTCTACAACCGCGGCGCGCTGTGTCTTCGAGGCACCATGACCGGGTCCGAGGCCGCGCGACGGGACCGGAAACGGCGCCCGGAACGACGAAAGAACCCGCCGGCCCTCGCGGAGCGGCGGATCCATGCGGCGGTGCGACAGGCGCCCGGGCGGCATCCCGGCCGGGCGGCGAATCGCGCGGATAAGTCCCGCGGGCCTTCGCCCGCGGGGTCTCGGTGATTGTCGGATCAGTTGGCCTGCCGGCGGAGGAAGGCCGGGATCTCGAGCTGGTCGTCGTCCATCATCCGCGGCTGGGGCGCCATGCGGCCCTGCGCGTCGAGGTTGCCCTGCGCCGGGCGGTAGGTCGGGGCGACCGGAGCCTGGACCCGCGGGGCCGGCGGCATCGGGGCCTGGACCTGCGGCTGGGCGCGGGG
>NZ_VRVH01000155.1:0-10238 GCF_008040095.1 Methylobacterium sp. WL6
GCCCTGTGAGATCAGCACGTCTGCCTGACGTAGCTTCGCGACGATCTCCTCGGGCTTCGGGGGCTTTGCCATCTTGTCCGTCCTCCAGGCTCAAAAGCCATACCAAAGGGCGGACCACTTCAATGGGGGCTGACCAGCTCGCGAATTGTTCGCCCCGGATGAGCTTGCGCAGTTGCGCCGGTTCGCGGGCGCGCTGCGGGCAACGATCCTGCCGGATGGCTCGATGCGGCCCGGCGGCGAGCGCACGGCCAGCGTCGCGGCGAAGGCCCTCGACGTGCTCGCGGGCATGATCGCGTTCAAGGTCGGCGGCCTGCCGGCGGCGGCGGGCACCTATGGCGCCAAGGTCGGGCAACGCGCCCTTGTCGGCGGTGTCGGTGCGATTAAGGCGCGGGCATCGTTCGGGGGCGGGGCGCCACGGATGCCGGCGCCGCCTCTGGCTCTGCCGACCGATCGGCTCGGCGTGGGTGCGGGTTTGTACGCTGGAACCGAGTAGATCAGTCAGGCCAGCGTCCGCGCTCGATGCGGTAGCGGACGAAGGGATAGGCCAGGATCGCAAATAGGAGGATCGTGGTTGCCGCGCTGAGCCCAGAGCCTGATCGGCGCCAAGCGTCGGCATGGAGGAAAAACAGCGTGCCAACGGCGAGCCAAATGCCGAGCTGCATGAGGATCGGAGCCGTTCGGCGCGTGTAGGTGCTTCGGCTGAACCAGAAGCGCAGCTCGCCCCGCCAATCAATCGGCGGACGGGTGCGCCCCTCACGCTCGGCGCGGCGTGCCTCCTGCCCCGGTGTGGTGAAGCGCCATCCTGCCATCCGCTCAACATGGCCCGGGCGGAGCCGTCCGACAACCAGACCGCCGACAACATCGCGGGCGTGATCGGGGCGACGATGGCACACGCCGGGAACCTACTCACGCGGTTGCAGAACACGCGGGAGTGCCAGGGGCAGGCGTGACTGGCTATTTTTCGAGAACCCTTCTGCCGTATGATCGCTGATGCTGCCTCGGCAGCCAGCAGTTCTTCCCAATCCGCTGGGGTGGCCCTGCTTGACCCCTACGGGCTTCATCAAGGCAGTCTTGCTCTGGCCGCCCATTGTGTCGTTGGGCACGGCGCTCATCTGCCAAGTGTCGCGATACGCTGCTGGGCGTAGAGACGATCGATTTCAGCGACCGCCTGCTGGCGATCCTCCATCGCGGACTCCAGCATGGCGACGGCAGTTATCGAGGCTGGATCCGTGGCACCGAGGCCTGTCTTCAACGTCTCGATCCGCTGCTTGGCCAAATCGTTGTGCCCTTCGTACCAAGTGCGCATGTCCTGAAGCGCCTTGCTGTAGCCCGCGCCCTCCTCGCGGGTCAGGTTGTGTGCTTTCGTACGCCCGCTCATGCCATTACCTACATCTGCACTGGCAGCGGTACTGCCAAAATTGCCTCGACGTAGACCCTCGTATGGCCGATCGAGATTAAGTAAGACTCTACCTTGTCGGGCTAGGTAAGCCTCGCTACAGCGCGCCATGGACAAGCTCGAAGCTCTTCTCGACCGTCTCAAGGCACGCCAGCGCGACCTCATCATGGAAGCTGCTCAGTACGATACGATGCCGGCAGACAGCACGTTGAAGCGAATTGCGGAGTTGGAGAACGCTATCGCGGCGGTTGAGGCCGTAGCGGGAGAAGAGGCAAGCAAGGCCAAAAAATAGCCGCAGCAGGATAGCCGCCGGAGTGCGGTTACCGAGATGGGTTAGCGAGTGAGCGGTACGGCCGTGACGAAGTGCATCTGGCGTGGCTCACGCGGCTCCCAAACCGTCCGTAATGGCATTTCGCGGCCGTCTGGTGCCGTCACTTCCCCCTCAAACACCACCAACAGCACGCCTCGCGCCGAGATCGATTGAACACCGGGAAGGTTGCGAGCCACATGCTCAGCCAACGCGTTCGCAAGCGTTAGCGGATCATCGGGGGTGAACCCGAAGCGCATCAGGTATTTGGCCTTTGAGGCACCACGCTTGCTTGTTAGATCTAGAAGGTAGCGCGAGATTTTCGGCCGATCAATCAGCCACGAAACCTCGACTTCATCGGAACTCAAGACGCGGCGGGCTCGGCCATGCGGATTTCGTCGGGGCCGACCGAAGCGAGGGTGCCCTCCGGCTGGGCGAACTCCACCACGTAGGCTTCGCCGCCGCGGAAGACGCTGACGATCGTGCCTTCGGTTCCGGCGGGGATCGAGATACCATCGTCGCTCATCACCGCAGCCGTCAGCACCACATCATCGAGGTCCTGAAGGCTCGACGGGGGTAGGTCCTGCTGGAAGCGGTAGGCGAACTGAACCGACATACCGGTAAGATGACTGCTCTGCCCAACTTGGGCAAGGCAGCGGTTCCCGATTTCCCGATAGACCGGGTTCCCCGATCCCCCATGAACCTGCGCGACAACGACGAACCCCCGCCGCGGTTCTTATCGGGCTCGCGCCTTGCCCGTGTCCGCGTTCTCATAGGCCGCTACGACCGCGGCCGATATGCGAAGCAGCCTCCCCCCGAGCAGACTCCCTGCCAGGTCGCCTCGCTTGATCATGTTGCGGACATGGGTGCCCGAGCACCGCCACCGCTCGGCCAACGTCTCAGGTGTGTAGACGTTGGGGTGGCCCGGCCATTCCTTGGACATCATGGGCGTGTCCCTTTGCTTCTGCGGAGGCTTCCCGTTGGGCTGCACCTCATCAGCCGAGGCCGCCTCGAACGCTGCATCAAGGGCCATTCTGCCCCAGACGGCGGTCACGCCGAGTTGCCGGGCAGACGGAAGCTCGCCGACCCGCACGAGGGCGCTGAAGGCGGTGGGGGTGAGCCCGAGGTATCGAGCAGCAGCAGCGAGATCGAGGCCGCGTGGCGGGTAGGCGTAGGGGTCCATGATGTCTGGCACCTGCCTGGCTCCCGTCATGGCGAATAGACTCCCCGAAACAGGTCTCCCATCGCCCGGCGCCGGAACAGCGTTCGCCAGCGCCGTCGCTGATGCTCAGGCCGGTCGTGGTTCACGTGGCAGCGCTGGCAAAACGCGACGAGGTTGGCATCCGCGTTGTTCGCGGTGTCGTGGTCCCGATGCGCCGTCGCGAGCACGACGCGTGTCGTGCGCAGGCTTCCCGTCAGGTTATCCAGGGTCGGCAGTTCGGCGAGGTTCTTGCCCTTCCCGTCGCGCCAGGCGCCGATCTGAGCGTCCCACCAGCGCCCATCGCCGAGATGGTAGACGATACGCCCATGCGGCCGTCCGCAGCCCTCACAGGCACTGCCGGCGCGCTGAAACCGGACCATGGCCGACAGTTCGCGCCAGTCGATGGGGTAGAAGTTGCGGTGCTCGGGGCGGATCGGCACTCGGTGGCTGTCCAGTGCGGGTGGGCTCCGAGTCCAACCATACAGGTGAAAACCTGACGGATGGCAGTCCTTCAAAGCGTCCGAAAAGGGTGGGAAGCGGACGCCATACTGCGCCTTATGCGAACCAAGTGCGGTCCCTCGGCTCAGTGGCTCGCATCTCCCTTTGAGCGATGGCGGTTCGACCAGAGATAGATTGATCTAACAGTAACCCCCAGAGTTCCGCCTACTACGATACCCCACATTAGTAAGCCGCTGACTATTAGATCGAAAAGGGTAACTTTGTGCGTAGTAGAACTTACAGTTGACGCAATAAATAAAATATAAACTATAAAACCGGACAACTTATTGATTTGAAGCGCAATTAAAAATGGTATACACCCAATGATAGAAACGATTGTTGCAAATCCTATATAAGGGTTCATAGATTTTACATTCTGTACGATGTGGGTCAAGGCAGCATGTAGGTTCAAGAGTAAGCTGTAAATTCGCTTATGCGAATTGGTCTTGCGCGCGCGAGGTCCGTTCTAGGTGGAAGGCAGATTTCGGAACAGGCATAGTTTTCGGAACAGGTCGAATAGGTATGGACAATTTAACTTGTGCGAAGCTGGTTATTCAAGCTTGGGCTTGTCTGACCATATCAGTTTTAAGCGTTACTAAGTTCACATTCTCATAGAGAAATAGAAGTTTCCAATCGCGATACGGACTGTATGTGATATCAAAAAAGTCCGTGGAATATTGGTTGCTTATGGTTCTTACTTTGTCGATTAGTTTAATCTCAGTATTATGTGAGATAATAGAAATCTACGTATTATACAAACAAAATCATATTTAGTATTTGATAATTCATTTTTTGAGCAGTATGGCCCGGTAGCAGACATGCCTCAATCCATAAATTCACGTATGTCACTTTGCCTCACGCGCGGGCGGGGTCCGCTATGGGTCGGAAGCGTTAGCGAATTAGCGGCGAGCGTAAGGCCAGCGTGGCGGCGAAGGCGCTCGACGTAGGGGGCGATAATGACGCCTGCCGCCTTGCACGGATCATCCAGGCGTCGCGATCGGCACGTGTAACGGCCAACTCCCGATGCACCTCCTCAAGCCGGGCATGCATCTCGCCGGCATCGACGGCGGTCTCGATCAGGAGTTCCTGCGCCTCCGCGAGGGCTGCGCGCAACTCGGCGATCTCGGTGGCGAGCGTCAGGATCAGGGCTGCCGTGTCGTCGCTCATCCTTCAGCAACCTGTCTGATCCACCGTGGAGGGCGCCGCATCCACGGCCAGCAGGTCGCCCGATCTGTTGCGGCGGTCCTGTTTGCCCCTTCAAGCAGGGCCGCCACCCCTTCGAGGCTTCGAACGGGCCATAAGCCGGCGTCGGCGGTTCTCGTTCCCCGCAGCACCGACCTTACGCAACCACTCGGCCCGAGGCGTCACAGGCGCGATGCAGGGAACTTGCCCGCATCAACCTGTCGTCGTGTGCGCCCTGTGCTGGGCTGCCTGTCGGCGGACCAAGCAATCGACGCCACAATCAACACATTGCCTTACCCGCCATCGGACTGCGTATCAGCGTTATTTCCGATGAGCCGAATGCCCAGACCGGTTCCCTTAGTGAGGTCGGTGGTCACTCCAGCCTCACTCAGAGCACGCTCGATCGCCTCCAGTGTCGCGTGGTGAGGATCGCGTGCGCCGCGTTCGAAATCCACGAGGGTGCGCAGGCCGATCCTCGCGGCAGTGGCCAACTGCTCACGGCTCCAATCCAGCAAAGCGCGCGCCGCGCGACACTGCGCAGGAGTGATCATAGCAGCGAACATGTCGCACTTTTCATGCACATAATAGTTGACATATATCGCGCAATACCGCACTAATGATGTGCATCTAACCACTTCCATGTAGACATGCAACGCCGATCATCAAGCCAGTCCGTTTACAAGTTCGCCTACGGATCAAAATTGCCGGACAAAGGACCCATCTAAATGTCCCGCCACGCTCCTCAGGTGACACATGCAGACACCGCTCGCGGGATACGTGCGGGCCAGGACGACCATGATGGGTAGGGCGCTACACATCCCCGACGCATCGGAGATCACCGACGAGACGCCGCTGCGGCTCGATGTGGCCGCGGCACTCGCCTACCCGGGCGGCGGCATGACCGCTTCCGGCCTGCGCACGGAAAAGGCTCGCGGGCGGCTAGCCGTCGAGCGCGTCGCTGGCCGTGATTGGACGACCCTCGGCGCCATCGCGAGAATGAGAGAGCTATGCCGCGTCAACGCAAACCCGCCCGCCTCTGGCTTCGACCTGAGCGGAAGCGGAGCGGCAAGGTCGCGTCACGAGCGGCATGGCTCATCCTCGACGGAGGCAAGCAGTACCCCACAGGATGCTTTGAGGGCGATCTTGCAGCAGCCGAACGCGCACTCGCAGAGCACAACATCGCCAAGCATGCCCCGTCGCGGTCGCTTCGGGACCTCGAAGCAATCCCGGTCGCGGACCTGCTGATCTTGTACCTTGAGGCGCGACGACGCGTGATCGAAGCGTCCGACCCGATCGGCTATCGCCGGCTGAAGGGACGGATCGGCCGGCTGAACGACTTCTTCGGTGGCAAACGCCTGTCCGATATCAAAGGGCCACTGTGCCGCGACTATGTCGTTGCCAGCAAACGGACCGGCGGCGCCCGGCGCGACCTAGAAGACCTTCGGGCGGCCATCGGGCATCACCAGACCGAAGGCTTGCATCGTGGGATCGTCAAAGTCCCGTTGCCAGAGAAAGGGGAGGGGAGAGACCGCTTCCTAACGAGAGAGGAGGCCGTCCGCCTGCTCTGGGTGTGCTGGCGCTTCCGCGAGAAGCAAACCGTCCATCGGGGCGCGAACCTCGGCCAGGCAGTTCAGACCGACAAGCGCCCACTTCGGCACCTCGCGCGGTTTATCCTGCTCGGCCTCTATACCGGCACACCTGCCGGAGTGCTTGCTGCTGCTTCGTTCCACCGCGGTAAGGGCAGGGCCTATGTCGATCTCGATAAGGGGCTGTTTTACCGGCGAGCCGAGGGCAATCGCGTTACGAAGAAGAGGCAGCCCGTCGTGAAGCTGCCATCGCACCTCGTGGCGCACTTGCGCCGCTGGGCGGTGACGCCGCGCCGCGATGGAACGATGCCCGAGTTCGCGGTCGAGTGGAACGGCAAGCCCGTTGCGTCGGTCAAGACGGCCTTCGCATCGGCGGTCTACCTCGCCGGCCTTGAGGAGGATGCTTCACCCGCATGTCCTCCGGCACACCGCGGCGACTTGGCTGATGCAGCGCGGCGTCAGCATCTGGGAGGCGTCCGGCTTCCTCGGCATGACGCCTGACGTGTTGATCAACGTCTACGGTCACCACCACCCGGACTTTCAATCCGGCGCCGCGGGAGCCTTCAAAAACAGGGGCAAAAAGAGCGTTTCGTTGGACAAATCGTTGGGCGACCGCCCCGGGGCATAAAACGATGCCTGCTTAAGTCGTTGTGATGATTGGTGGGCCCGGCAGGACTCGAACCTGCAACCAGACCGTTATGAGCGGTCGGCTCTAACCATTGAGCTACAGGCCCAAGCCGTTGTCCCAGCTTGCCTTTTAGGCATCTGAGCCGTCGCCGCCCAACGTGGGGCGGCAAGACGGCGACGGAAACCCTGCTCCTGCCTACCGCGAGCCAGTGCCGGCGACAAGCGGGGTGGGGGCTCGGACGACCGTGCCGTCGCTCCGATCGATCCGATCGCGTCTCGGCTCGCATGGCAACCAGGATGCTGGCGTGCGGCACAGGACGGGCGATCGGATACGAAGAAAATGCCCGGACGCGAGGCTGCCGAGCACCGGGCGTAGCTGCCGAATGCTACTCCGCGACGGCCGGCGCCGCCTCCGCGATCGCCACGCGCGGCACGAGCAGGGATGCCGACAGCGTCAGCAGCGCGACGGCGAAGACCGTCCAGAAGGTGCCGTGCAGGGCGTGCTGCAGGCTGAGGCGGGCCGCCTCGCCGGCTGCGCCGAGGCTCGCCGGGTCGTCGAGCAGGCGGCGCAGCTGGTCGGGATCCACCCCGGTCCCGCCGTCCGGATGGATCAGGCGATAGTTCAGCACGGCGCCGAGCGCGGTGGCGCCGAGCGTCGAGCCGAGGTTGCGCGCGAAGATGTTCGAGGCGGTGGCCGCCCCCCGCTGCCCCCAGGCGACGCTGTCCTGGATGATCACGATCGCCGCCGTCGACAGGAAGCCCATGCCGAGGCCCATCACGATCGACCCCGCCGCCGCCACGACCGGCGAGGTCTCCGGGCCCAAGGCCACGAAGGCCGTCGCGCCGATCGGTAGCAGGGCGGCGCCGAGCAGCAGGACCGGTCGCAGGCCGAAGCGGACGAAGCTGCGCGCCGCCGTCGTCGCGCCGATCGGCCAGCCGAGCACCATGAGGGTCAGGGTGAACCCGGCGACGAGCGGCGATTGCCGGAGCACGCCCTGCACGTACATCGGGAGGAAGGCGGTGAGCCCGATGATCGCCATGCCCGAGAGCAGCGTCGCGGCGTTGGCGGTGAGGATCGGGCGCTGCCCCCACAGCGAGAAATCCAGCATGGGGTCGGCGGCCCGCCGCTCCTGCAGCACGAACAGCGCGATCGCCGCCAGGAAGGTCAGGCCGGCGGCGACGGCGAGGGCCGGCGCGGCCGACGTCTCGGTCAGGGCGATCATCAGCGCCGCGATCGCCACCGTGAACAGGGCCGCCCCGATCACGTCGATCCGGCGCGGCTTGCGCTCCACCTCCTCGCGCAGGAACAGCAGGAACAGGACGGCCGCGAGGACGCCGACCGGCAGGTTGATCCAGAAGATCCACGGCCAGCTCAGATGCCCGACGATCAGCCCGCCCGCGAGCGGCCCGGCCACCGACGAGACGCCCCAGACGCTCGCGAGGTAGCCCTGGACCCGTCCGCGCTCGCGGGCCGCGTAGAGGTCGCCGACCACGGTCATGCTCACGGGCTGGATCGCGCCGGCCCCGACGCCCTGCACGAGCCGGAACAGGATCAGCGAAGGCATCGACCAGGCGATGCCGCACAGCAGCGAGCCGACGAGGAACACCGCGATGCCGAACAGCAGCACCGGGCGCCGGCCGTAGAGATCGGACAGCTTGCCGAACACCACGGTGGTCGCGGTCTGCGTCAGCAGGAAGGAGGCGAACACCCAGGCGTAGAGATGGAGGTCGCCGAGCTGGCCCGCGATCTGCGGCATCGCCGTCGAGACGATCGTCGCCTCGATCGCGATCATGAACATCGCCGCCATCACCGCGGCGAGGACCAGCGGGCGGCGCGTCGTCGATGCGTTCAGCATGCGCCGGCTTTAGGGCTCTTGCGCCGCCGGCGCCAGAGGACGGCGATCTGCTGGCCCGCGCCCGCGCCGGCAAAACTTTCTCGATCGCGCGACGTAGGGGGTGGGCGGAAGGACATCCGCCCATGCTGGCCTCAAGCCTGATCTGCCTCGTCGTCGGGACCGGCCTGGTCGCGGCGTCCCTGCTGATGCCCGCCTATCGCCTGCGACTGGAGGTCATCGGCGCGGGGCTGTTCATCGTCGGCCTCTGCCTGCTCGGCGCAGAGCTTCCCCTGTTGCGTTGAGGCCGGTTCCCGATCGCGGGTCGTGTCCCGCCGCCCTGCGGCTCGGTCGTCATGCCCCTCGGGTGCGGGACGGGTTTCCCATCGCCGCCCGGGCGGCACCGTCTCCACGGCATCTCGGGGGGCGTACGCCCCAGCGCCACGCATCGGTCCGGGCGCCGCGATCCGCGCATGGCGGCCGGCGAGATCCGCCGCGCGGCCGGCTTCGAGAGGCACGTTAGAATCGGGCCGGATTTGATGAGCGGATGCACGATCCCTATTGGCGTCGTCGACCGATGAACCCCGCACGCACTTGATTCGAATGCCGACTCGGCCGACTGCGCCGGCAAGGGGACCGCAGGGCGCCGCCCACAGGTCTGCGCAGGAACGCTTGAACATGCCGAACACGTTTGGCCTCAACCGCACCCTCGGCGGCGCGATCGGCGCCATCGCGCTCGTGTCGGTCCTCGGCAGCGGCACGGTCCTGTTCACGCTGGACCGCCTGAACGAGGCGACCGAGGCCCGTCGCAAGGTGACGCTCGTGGCGCGCGGCCTCGACGCCTTTCGCGGCGCCATGCTCAACCAGGAAACGGGGCTGCGCGGGTACCTCATCACCGGACGCGACAGCAGCCTCGAGCCCTATCGGGCCGGCCGCCCGGCGCTCGATGAGACCATCGATCGGCTTCGGGCGCTGACGAGCGGCGAGGCCGAGACGTCGCGCCTGCTGGCCGATGCCGTCGCCGCCGCCCGCACCTGGCAGGCCGAGATCGGCGAGCCGGCCGTGCGCATGGCCGCCGACCCGGCGCGACGGCCCGAGGCGGCGCGCGTCGAGGCCGAAGGCAATGGCAAGCAGCTGTTCGACACCCTGCGCGAAAAGCTCGCCGTCATCGAGACCAAGCAGGACGATGCCCGGAACGCGCTGAACGATCGCGTCGCGGAGGCGCAGCGGACCGCGTTCCTGACCCTGTGGGGCGCGGCCCTGATCACGCTCCTGATCTGCATCGGGATCGGGATCGCCATCAACCGCGTGATCGTCCGGCCGCTCGGGCGGGTGATGACCTTCGTCGAGCAGGTCGGTCAGGGCGACCTGTCCGGGACGCTCGGGGACGGCGGCCACAACGAGATCGGTCGCCTCGGGCGTACGCTGAACGGGATGGTCTCGGGGCTTGCGGACTTGGCCCGGACGAACCGTGCGGCGACGTCGGACCTGAACGCGGCGGCGGCCGAGATCCGCGCCTCGGCGCAGGAGCAGGCGGCCTCGGTGGAGGAGCAGTTCGCGGCGGTGCAGGAGACGGCGGCGACGGTGGACGAGATCACCCATTCGGGCG
>NZ_VRVH01000156.1:0-10189 GCF_008040095.1 Methylobacterium sp. WL6
GGGACCGTGCGGTCCGGGCGCCGGCCTGGGCTGCCGGTCGAAGGGCGGTTCGCCGCGACGCGGTCGGCAGCGCCTGCCCGGCGCGGTGATTCCGGAGACCGGGACGACGGGAGAGGCGGTGCGCCCCGGCCTGTTCTCCCTCACCATCGACCCCGGCAACCCCAACTTCGCCCGCGCGCTGCGTGACGGGGATCTGCGCCGGACCGTCGCGCACGAGGCGCACCACGGCATGCGCATGGCCGGGCCCGGCTCCGGCTGGACGCTCGGCGAGGCCCTCGTGAGCGAAGGCTTGGCGGGGCGGTTCGTCGGCCGCCTGTTCGATTCGTCGCCCGAGCCGTGGGAATGCGCGGTGACCGACGCGGAACTCGCGGCCAACCTGCCGGACGACGCGACGCTCGCGGGCGCCGGGCACGACCACCGCGCCTGGTTCTTCGGGGCAGGACGGTATCCGCGCTAGCTCGGCTACACCCTCGGCTACCGGATCGTGGGCGACTGGCTCGAAGCGGGCGCCGACACCGGCGGTGGCGCATGGGTCGACATCCCCGCGCCCGACGTCATCGCGGCGGCGCGCGGGCGCACGCTGCCGAACCTCCGACCGCCGGCCCGGGCCGCCTCCCAGCCCCGAGGCGGAATGGCCAAGCCGGTCGATGACGGCGGCTTCCGACACCGGCGGATGCTTGTCCGCACGGCCGGCACGGGCCGAGATCGGCCGGTCCGCTCTGCGACCGGATCGGATGGAAAGCGGCCCCTGGCGTTTTCCCCGGAAGCAGACGTCCGGAGTCGGACCCGACCACGCCCTCAACGCCGACGTCGGTGGTTTTCGAAAGCCGACGAAGGCGGCGTTCCGGACGGTCAGCGCGATCGAAGACTTGCACTCCTAGAAGTTGTACTTCCGGTTGCATCAAATGCGATCGACTTTGCTATCACCCTGTCCTGCCGGATGCTGCATGATGAACTCACAGGGCGGGTGCCAGATTTTTCAGCCGACGCCTTCAGCGCAAGCCAACATCAGAAAGCTCAGATCATGCTGACCCGCGGCCTCAATTCGCTTTTCCTCCGGGCCTTGGGTTCGCCCGCCTGCGGTTGGGTGGTGCGCACGGTCATCGTCTCGACCTCGGGAGACGCATCACCTCGTGCCGACGGCAGGGCCTCCAAGATGATCCTGATCCGGTAGTCGGAGGGTTCGCCGAGAGGCAGCTCGGCTCAAGCCGCCCGCGCAAGATCGCCCTCGATCGAGGCGAGCGCGCGCTCCAGCGCCGCGAAGCAGATCGGGTCGAACGCAGTGCCGAGATCCGCGCGCATGATGCCGAGCGCCTTCTCGAGCGACATGGCCGCCCGGTAGGGCCGGTCGGCTGTCAGCGCGTCGAACACGTCGGCGACCGAGACGATGCGGGTCTCGGGCTCGATCGCGTCGCCGCTCAAGCCGCGCGGATAGCCCTTCCCGTCCAGCCGTTCGTGGTGTCCGCCACCGATGCGGGCCATCTCATGGAACACGGCCGCGCGGGTCAGGATGGTCTCGGAGAGGGACGCGTGATTGCGCATGTCCCGCCACTCCGCGTCATCCAGCTTGCCGTTCTTGTCGAGGATCGCGTTCGAGACCCCGAGCTTGCCGACGTCGTGAAGCAGCGCAGCCCGCTTCAGCCAGCGGCGGCGCTCCGACGTGTAGCCAAGCTCGGCCGCGATCATGTCGGCGTAGACGGCAACCCGCTCCGAATGGCCGGAGGTGAACGGGCTCCTGGCATCGATGGTCTGCGCGAAGGCACGGGCGATGTCGTCGAGGTAGTCCTCATCAACGACGATCGGGCTGACCGGTGCCAACGCGAACACCGCCTCCTCGACCTCATCCGAGGCCAGGGTATCCCAGAAGCCGGGCTCGGATGCGGCCGCTTCGAAGCAGGCGACGATCTGAGGATCGAACCATGTGCCCGAGCGCGCCCGCACCTCGGCCATCGCGGCCGCGGGGCCGGCTGCGGTGTGGAACACGTCCACGACCTGAGCGAGCAACGCCATCCGTGCGTAGAGCGGGATCCCCGGGCCGACCAGGCGGTCCGGTCTGCCGCCGCCGTTCCAGTGCTCGTCCAGCGCGTGGATGGCCTCGCAAACGCTCGCGGGGAAGCGAAGCTGCCGGGCGATCTGGGCACCGCGCTGACAGCGGGTTTGGATCAGTTCGTCGGTGATCGCTCCGCCGTTCTGCAGGATGTTGAGCACGGCACGGAAGCGTTCGGCGAGGCCGGCCTTGAGGCCGGTATGAGAGAAGACGAAGCCGAGCACCTTCGGCAGGCTGTCGCTCACGGTCTTGAAGTCGCGTTTGAAGCTGAGATCGTCGGACAGATAGAGCTCGCAGATGCGCGCGGCGTTGCTGGAGCACCCGAGATCCTTCAGCATCACCGTGTGGTAGAGTTCCCAGAGCTGCAAGTCCGGGAGGCCCATCTCGCGGCCGATGTGGAAGCCGATCCAGGTCGCGCGCACGCAATGCCCGACGGGCTGACCTTCCGTCAGGTCGAGGGCGTGGCTCAAGGCACCCAGCACTTCCGACAGCTGGATCGTCCTGGCTTCCTCGTCGCCGCCTGATACAATCCGCATCGTTCTCGTCCGGCCTCTCGGCTTATCGGTCTCGATAGGCGCCAAGACTGCCTCAAGAACCTGATCAAAGCGTTGCGTTGCCTTGCGCGCGCCGATCCGCCCCGAGCGGACCTTTCCAGCGTCCGCAAAGGGGCGCAGCCCCTCGGATCGCCGGCAGAGCCCCTACCGCCCGGCGATCAGCGCCTTGAGGCGGGTGGCGAGGGCGTCCATCGGGAAGGGCTTGGTCAGCACCTCCATGCCGGGGTCGAGGTGGCCGTGGCCGAGGATCGCGGTCTCGGCGTAGCCGGTGATGAACAGCACCTTGAGGTCGGGCCGGCCGACGCGGGCCGCGTCCGCCATCTGGCGGCCGTTCATGCCGCCGGGCAGGCCGACGTCGGTGACGAGCAGGTCGATGCGCATGTCCGATTGCAGCACCGCCAGGCCGGCGACGCCGTCGGCCGCCTCGATCGCGGTGTAGCCGAGATCCTCCAGCACCTCGGTGACCAGCATGCGCACCGAGGGCTCGTCGTCGACGATCAGCACCGTCTCGCCCTGCTCGGCCCGGGCGGCCTCGGCGGGGACGGGCGCCCCGTCGTCGCCGTCGGCCTCGCCGTGGTGGCGCGGCATGTACAGGCAGACGGCGGTGCCCCGGCCGGGCTCGGACCGGATCCGCACCTGCCCGCCCGATTGCCGGGCGAAGCCGTGGATCATCGACAGGCCGAGGCCCGTCCCCTGGCCCATCGGCTTCGTGGTGAAGAACGGCTCGAACACCCGGGCCACCACCTCGGGCGGCATGCCGGTGCCGGTGTCGGTCACGCACACCGCGAGATACTCGCCCTCGGGGATGTCGTGCGCGGTCGCGGCCGCCCGGTCCAGCCGGGAGTTGGCGGTCTCGATGGTGATGCGGCCGCCGTTCGGCATCGCGTCGCGGGCGTTGATGCAGAGGTTCAGCAGCGCGTTCTCGAGCTGGCCCGGATCGATCAGCGCCGGCCACAGGTCCGCCGCGCCGACCCGCTCCAGCGCGATCTCGGGGCCGATGGTCCGGCGGATCAGCTCCTCCATCCCGCCGATCAGCCCGTTCACGTCGGTCGGCTTCGGCGTCAGCGTCTGCCGGCGCGAGAAGGCGAGCAGGCGGTGGGTCAGCGCGGCCGCGCGGCGGGCCGCCCCCTGCGCCACGCCCATGTAGCGCTCGAGGTCGTCGAACCGGCCCTGGCCGATCCGGCTCTGCATCAGCTCCAGCGCGCCGGAGATGCCGGCCAGCAGGTTGTTGAAGTCGTGCGCCAGGCCGCCGGTGAGCTGGCCCACCGCCTCCATCTTCTGCGATTGCCGCAAGGCCGCCTCGGTCTGCATCAGCTCGGCCGTCCGCTCGGCGACGCGCTGCTCCAGGGTCTCGTTGAGGGCGCGCAGCGCCGCCGCCGCCCGGTCGCGCTCCGCCTGCACGGCGCGGCGCTCCTCGACGTCGATCAGAACGCCGGGGAAGCTCGACGGGGTGCCGTCCTCGGCCCACTCGACCCGGCCGTTGGCCTCGATCCAGTAGTAGCGCCCGTCCGTCCGGCGCACGCGGTACTGGTGCGCGTAGGCGCCGCCCTTCCGGATCGCCGCGTCGATCGCCGCGGCCAGGCCGACCTGGTCGTCGGGGTGGACGGTGGCGACGATCTGGGCGAGCGGGATGCCGGTGCGGCCGAGCGCCGGGTCGAGACCGAAGCTGCGGGCGAAGGCCTCGTCGACGGTGAACCGGTCGGTCGGCAGGTCCCAGTGCCAGGTCCCGATGATCGCGCCGGCCTCGAGGGCGAGCTGCACCCGCTCGGCATTCTCGCGCGACAGGGTCTCGCTGACGCGCAGGCGCTCCTCCGCGCGCTTGCGCTCGGTGACGTCGTTGAAGAAGATCGCGATCTGCCGCTCGGCCGGATCCCCGACCCGCACGGCGCGCACGTCGAACCAGCGCGCGAACGCCTCCGCATAGCTCTCGAACGTCGCCGGCTCCCCGGTCCAGGCGACGCGGCCGTAGGTCTCGAACCAGAACCGCTCCAGGTCGGGCGCGAACTCGGTGACCCACTTGCCGCGCAGGTTCACCCCGGCCTGGCGCTCGAAGGCCGGGTTCGCCTCGATGAAGCGGTAATCGACCGGGCGCTCGCCCTCGAACCGCACCTCGACGATGGCGAAGGCGGTCTCGATGGTCTCCAGGAGCGTGCTGAAGCGGTCCTGCGTCGCGCGCAGGCGCTCGCCGGCCTCGTGCTGCTGGGTGCGGTCGCGGACGATCTTGACGTAGCCCTGGTGGACGCCGTCCTCGTCGCGCAGCGGCATCAGCGCGCCGGAGGCCCAGAACCGGCTGCCGTCCCGGCGCAGGTGCCAGCGCTCGTCGCTCGCCTGGCCCTCGGCGAGGGCGGCGCGCATCTCCCGCTCGACGCAGCCCGCGGCCCGGTCCTCCGCGGTGAAGATGCGCGCCGACGACCCGCCGACGACCGCCTCGCGGGGCCAGCCGAAGATGGTCTCCGCCCCCGCGTTCCACTCCGTCACCGCGCCTTCCGGGTCGGTGACGATGACGGCGAAGTCGATGGCTCTCTCGATGACGTTCTGAAGGCGGTGGCGTCCGGGCATGGCCCCGGTTTAGCCGCATCCGCCGCGCGATTTATGTAGCCGCCCGGCCACGCCGGCGCGTCGGTTGCGGAGCGACCCTTTTGCGGGTCGGCCGTTCCGATGCCGCGAGATTCGCATGCCCGCGTCGGCCCGCGCGGATTCCGGCCGTGCCGGGCGCGATTCCGCCCTGGTTGCACGTTTCGGTTGCCCGCCACATACTCACGCGTGCCGCCTGCGGACCAACCCGGGGGCCGACGGCGATCGGGGGCGGGGCGTGGCACAGGGAACGCAGATGCGCACGCATCTGTGCGGCATCAGGACGGCGTGGACGGAGCGCGGCTCCGCCGGCGAGGCCGTCGCCGAGATCGCGCGGGCGGTCGGCGCCGACGCGGCCCAGCTCCTGGTGTTCTTCTCCCCCGACTACGACCCCGAAAACCTGAGCCGGCGGCTGGCCGAGGCGTTTCCGCGGGCCGAGATTTCCGGCTGCACCATGTCGGGCGGGATCGCGCCGGCCGGCGGGCTCGACCGCGGCCTGGTGGCGATCGCGTTCCCGGCGGACGGCTTCCGCATCGTCTCGACGGTGCTCGACGCGATCGACCACCTCGACGTCGAGCGCACCACGGGCGCGGTGCGGGCGCTGCGCCGCCGGCTCGAGCCGCACGGGCCCGACCACGCCCAGCCGACCCGCTGCTTCGCGCTCTCGCTGATCGACGGGCTCGCCAACGCCGAGGAGACCGTGGTTTCGGCCATCGCCTGGGCGCTGGAGGGCATCCCGCTGGTCGGCGGCTCGGCCGGCGACGACCTCACCTTCCGCGACGCGGTGCTGCTGCACGGCGGCGCGATCCACCGCAACGCCGCCGTGCTGCTCCTCGTCGAGAGCGACTTTCCGGTGCAGATCTTCAAGAGCGACAACTTCGAGCCGACCGACGTGAAGTTCGTGGTCACCGCCTCGGACGGCGAGTCGCGCACCGTGTACGAGCTCAACGCCGAGCCGGCCGCGCGCGAATACGCCATGGCGGTGGGGCTCGACCCCGAGCGGCTGACGCCGATGAGCTTCGCCGCCTACCCGCTCGCGGTGAAGGTCGGCGGCGAATACTTCTGCCGCTCGATCCGGCGGCTCAACGCCGACGGCTCCCTCAGCTTCTTCTGCGCCATCGACGAGGGCGTGGTGCTGACGCTGGCCGAGCCGCGCGACATCGTCGCCTCGACCCGGGCGGAGCTCGCCCGGCTCGACCGGGCGCTCGGCGGCGTCGACCTGATCATCGGCTTTGAATGCGTGCTGCGCCGGCTCGACGCCGAGAGCCGGCAGGTGCGCCAGGGCATCGCCGACCTCTACCGGCGCTACGACATGGTCGGCTTCGAGACCTACGGCGAGCAGTACCGGGCGATGCACCTCAACCAGACGTTGACCGGCATCGCCATCGGCAAAAGGCCCGCGGACGAGAGGCTTGCGAGCGAAGGGCCTGCGGAGGCGACGCCCGCCCCGCCGGCGCTCCCGTGACCCTGCACGACGCCGGCCTGGAGGGCGAGGCGTCCCTGCGCCGGCGCATCGCCAAGCTCGAGCGGATCAACGCCGCGCTGATGGCGCATGTGGAGCGCAGCACCGACCAGCGCGGGGGCGCCTATGCTTTGTTCCAGACCGCGATCAACCTGGAGGGCCGCGTCCGCACCCGCACCGAGGAGCTGACGGCGCTGATGCACCGCCTCGAGCGCTCGAACGAGGCGCTGGTGGCGGCCAAGGAGGAGGCCGAGACCGCCAACCGCTCCAAGACCCGGTTCCTGGCCGCCGCCAGCCACGACCTGCTGCAGCCGCTGAACGCCGCCCGCCTCTCGATCTCGGCGCTCGCCGACCTGCCGCTCGGGCCCGAGGCGAGCCTGATCGGCGCCCAGGTCGAGCGCGGCCTGCAGACGATCGAGGACCTGATCAAGACCCTGCTCGACATCTCCAAGCTCGATGCCGGCATCGTCCACCCGCAGGTGCGGCCCGTGCCGCTGCCCGACCTGCTGGCGGGGCTGGCGGCGAGCTTCGCGCCGTTCGCCGCGCGCAGGGGCCTGCGCCTGGTGGTGCGCAGCCCGGAGCTGGCGGTGTCGAGCGACGGCATCCTGCTGCGGCGCATCCTGCAGAACCTGCTCTCCAACGCGATCCGCTACACCGCGTCCGGCGGCGTCGCCCTGGTCGCGCGCCGCCGCGGACGCCTTCGAGGCGCGGATGCCGGTCCTGCTCGGCCTGATCGTGCGGGAGGCGGGCAAGTCCCTGGCGAACGCCGTCGCCGAGGTGCGGGAGGCGGTGGACTTCCTGCGCTACTATGCCGGCGAGGCCGAACGGGTCTGCGGCCCGGAGGCACGGCCCCTCGGTCCGGTCGCCTGCATCGCGCCCTGGAACTTCCCCCTCGCGATCTTCACCGGGCAGGTCGCGGCCGCCCTCGCGGCCGGCAACCCCGTGCTCGCCAAGCCGGCCGAGGAGACCCCGCTCGTCGCGGCCGAGGCGGTGCGGCTGCTGGGCGAGGCCGGGATCCCGGCGGGGGTGCTGCATCTCCTGCCCGGTGCGGGCGCGGTCGGCGCGGCGCTCGTCGGCGATGCCCGGGTCCAGGGCGTGATGTTCACCGGCTCGACCGCCGTCGCCCGCCTGATCCAGCGGACGCTGGCGGACCGCCTGACCGCGGACGGGCGGCCGGTGCCGCTCGTCGCCGAGACCGGGGGGCAGAACGCGATGATCGTGGATTCCTCCGCCCTGCCCGAGCAGGTGGTGGCGGACGTCCTCGCCTCCGCCTTCGATTCGGCCGGCCAGCGCTGCTCGGCCCTGCGCATCCTGTGCCTGCAGGAGGAGATCGCCGAGCGGACGCTCGCCATGCTGCACGGGGCCCTGCGCGAGCTCGCGGTGGGCGATCCCCGGCGCCTGTCCGTCGACGTCGGCCCGGTGATCACCGCCGAGGCGGCCGAAGGGATCTTCCGCCACATCGAGACGATGCGGAGCCGGGGCCACGCGATCACGCAAGGGGGCGAGAACCCGCAAGGGCGGAAGGATCCGGCCCTGGACGCGGGCAGCTTCGTGCCCCCGACGGTGATCGCGATCGACCGGGTCTCGGACGTGGAGGCCGAGGTGTTCGGGCCGGTTCTCCACGTGCTCCGCTACCGGCGGGACGACCTCGATGCCCTCGTCGACGCGATCGACGCCACCGGCTACGGGCTGACCTTCGGCCTGCACAGCCGGATCGAGGAGACGGTGACGCGCGTCCTCGACCGGATCGGGGCGGGCAACGTCTACGTCAACCGCAACACCATCGGCGCCGTCGTCGGCGTGCAGCCGTTCGGCGGCACGGGCCTGTCCGGCACGGGGCCGAAGGCCGGCGGGCCGCGCTACCTCCGCCGGCTGATGACGCGCCCGGCCCCGTCCTGGGCCGATGCCCCCGCCGACGCGGCCCGGTCCCCGGCCGAGGCGGTCGTCGATCCGGTCGCTCGGGCCTACATCGGCTGGCTCCGGCAGCGGGGCCACGCCAAGGTCGCGTCCCGGGTCGAGCGCGATCTCGCCCGGATGCCCGCGCTGACCGAATCGGTGCTGCCGGGCCCGGTCGGCGAGCGCAACAGCTACGGCCTCCGCCCGCGCGGCCCGATCGCGGCGCTCGCCTCGGACGAGGCGGGAACCCTGCGCCAGCTCGGCGCGATCCTGGCCACCGGCCAGCGCGCGGTGATCGCGGCGGAGCGGGCGTCGTCGGGCCTGCTCGACGGCCTGCCCGCGGCGGTCCTGCGGAGGATCGTCCCCGCCGAGGATCCCGCGGGCGCGCCCGGCCTCGGCGGGGTGCTGCATGCGGGCGAGCGGGCCGATCTCGCGGGGCTGGTCCGCCGGATCGCCGAGCGCGACGGGCCGATCCTCACGATCCTGTCGATCCCCACGGCCTCCGATCCGGAGGCGGGTTACGAGCTCTCGGACCTGTTCGCGGAACGCACGGTGTCGATCAACACGGCGGCGGCGGGCGGCAACGCCAGCCTGATGGCGCTCGACGCATGATCCCATGCGATCCGGCAGCGCCCGTGCCGGGATCGGCGCCGACGAAAAAGGCGCGCCTCTTGGCAGAGGTGCGCCCTGAGTTGGTTCCGGTCTCGTGAAGGAACCCGGGTGGGATACGGGGTCGGCGCGGCGCGGGCAAGGTCTGGTCGGCGATATGCCAGCACTGTGGCCGTGTCATCGAAATGTAACTTGGGTTAAGCCGGAGCCGGAGCGCGGGCGGCCCGTCGCATGAAGGAACGAACCCATGGCATCGATGCAGGAGATCGCGGCGACGATGCGCAGCGTCGTCACGCCCGGGATGACGCCGAAGGCGATCCGCGCGGCCATCCGGGAGAAGCACCCGGAGGCGAGCAAGAAGGAGATCGTCCGCGCCGCGTTCTACGCCCTTGCCGAGGCCCCGGCCGCGGACGGGGACGCGTCGGCGGACCTGCACGGCTTCGCCCTGTCCGAGCGCGGCGCCGACGAGGAGGCCGACGCGGTCGTGACGGTGCGCAAGCGCAAGCGGAAGAAGCACGCGCCCGCCGCGGCCGCGATCGCGCCGGCGCATTGAGGCCGAGGGCTGCGGGCCCTCCGAGGGGCGGGACCGTCGGGCCGACACGCGGTCTCGCGACGACGATGCGGCGCCGGCTCGCCCGTCCTCACGTCAGCATGGAGGTCAGCAGCGCGCGCAGCTGCGCCGGCTTGATCGGCTTGTGCACCAGCTCGGCGCCGAGGGCCGCCGCCTCGGCCGCGATCTCGGGGGCGTGGTCGGCGGTGGTGACGATGACGGGCAGCGGCGCGGTGCGCCCTTCCCGGAGCAGGACGGCGACGTCGAGCCCGCGGGCGCCGTCGTCGAGGTGGTAGTCGAGGATCAGGATGTCGGGCGCGAGCCCGCCCGCGCGCAGGGCGGCCGCGACGCCGGCGGGATCGCGGAAGGTGGCGACGCGCGCATCCCAGTTCCCGAGCAGCCGCTCGAGCGCGTCGGCGGTGGCGGCGTCGTTCTCGACCACGACGACGCGGGCGCCCGAGAGCCGCGTCGCCACCGGCCCGGGCCGCGCCGCGGGC
>NZ_VRVH01000157.1:0-10152 GCF_008040095.1 Methylobacterium sp. WL6
GCTCGCCGACCTCGCGGCCGATCCCGGCGCGTCGCTCGCCCTGCCGGCGACGAGCCGCGCCTGGCTGCGCGACGCCCTGGACGGCGGCGCGGCGGCGCCCTTGAGCCTGCGCGACCGCGAGGGCCGCGCCCACGTCCTCAGCTTCATCGGCCGGACCGGCGACGAGATCCTGCTGCGCCTCTCGCGGGACGACACCGCCGCGGGCCTGGACCGCCTGCGCGATCGGCTTCGCGTCACCGGCCGCGAGGCGGAGGTGCTGCTCTGGCTCTCGCGCGGCAAGTCGAGCCGCGACATCGGCGAGATCCTGGGGCTGAGCCCGCGCACGGTGACGAAGCACCTGGAGGGCATCTACGCCAAGCTCGGCGTCGAGAACCGCACCGCCGCCTCGGTGATCGCGGCGCGGCACCTGCAGGATCTGGGGTGAGCGACACGGCGGCGACGTGAGACATTCGACGCAGCATCACCGCTTCGAGGTGGCCGCCCGTCCCCGAACGCAAAGGAACAAGGCCACCTCCGTGAGCGCCCGCGCCTGCGCCGCGGGATCGGGTCGGCCGTGCCGCGGGCGCGCCGCGTCGCGGGGCCGCCTCACCGCTGCCGCCGGCGGGATGTGGACGAACAGCACCGGGCAGGGCTCGGCCAGGGCGCGGAAGTAGCTGGCGTTGCAGAGGTAGCGCCCGGCATCGCGCGAGCGCCCCGCCGCCAGCCCGTGCCGGCGCATGATCGCCAGGGCCTGGGGCGCGACGAAGGCACGGCGGGCCGGCGGTCCGTCCGGATCGAGGGTGAGGTGGGCGGACGGGCGCCCCGACGCATCGGGGTAGAACCGGCTCGCCCGGTTGCAGGCCCGCGCCTCCACGCGGATGCGCTTGGCCCGCGAGGCGACGCCGAGCATCAGCACCGCCGCGGGCGCCTGCGCCAGCGTCGGCACGAGCTGCGTGCCGATCGCGTCGTAGGTGGTGTCCAGCACCCGCACCCGCAGGGCGCGACCGAGGGCCGACCTGAGGCGGCTCGACCTTTCGAGGCGGCGCGCCAGCGCCGCGCTCGGGTTGCGCGGCATGCCGGGAAACGGGCCGAACCCGGTGATCAGAAGAACCGGCGATCCGCTGGAAGCTACCAGGCTCAAAGCCCGATCAGCTCGGCGATGGCGGCCGCGCCCGCGGCCGGCGAGGCTTCGCCCTGCGCGACGCGGCCTTCCGCCTCCGCCGTCTGCTTGCGCACCTCCGGCGTGCCGACGAGGCGCTGGTGCAGGCGCTCGTGGACGAGCGCCCACATCCACTTCACGTCCTGCTCGCGGCGCTTCCTCGCGATCTCGCCGGTGGCGGTGAGCTTCTGGCGGTGGTCGACGACGCGGTCCCACATCGCGTCGAGGCGCAGGTTGTGGAAGCCCGAGATGGTGACCACCGGCGGCGTCCAGGTGGCGGAGGCCGGCGTCAGGATGTGGAGCGCCGCGCGGTACTCGCCGGCCGCGGCGTTGGCGCGCCGCTCCGCCTCGCCGTCGTCGGCCTTGTTGACCGCGATCATGTCGGCGAGCTCGAGGATGCCCTTCTTGATGCCCTGCAGCTCGTCGCCGGCACCCGGCAGCATCAGCACCAGGAAGAAGTCGGTCAGGTCCGCCACCGCCGTCTCGGACTGGCCGACGCCCACCGTCTCGACCAGGATCACGTCGAACCCGGCCGCCTCGCACAGCAGCATGGTCTCGCGGGTCTTGGCCGCGACGCCGCCGAGCGTACCCGACGAGGGCGACGGACGGATGAAGGCGTTGGGATCGAGGGCGAGGCGCGCCATCCGGGTCTTGTCGCCGAGGATCGAGCCGCCGGTGCGCGTCGAGGACGGGTCGACCGCGAGCACCGCCACCTTGTGGCCGGCGGCCGTCAGGTTGGCGCCGAGCGCGTCGATCGTCGTCGACTTGCCGACCCCGGGCACCCCGGTAATGCCGACGCGGATCGCCTGCCCGGTCTGCGGCAGAACCGCGTCGATCAGGTCCCGCGCCAGCGCCCGGTGATCGGCGCGCTTCGACTCGGCGAGGGTGATGGCGCGGGCGAGCGCGGCCCGGTCGCCGGCGAGCAGCCGCGTGCGGAGCGCATCGATGTCGAGGGAAGGAGGCGTCATCCGCCCTTCATGCCGGGGCGGGCGGCGTTCGTCGAGGGGCACGGACCGGGTCGGCCCGCGCCGATCGCGATCCCGGCATCAGCGCCGCCGGTGCCGGACAGGACGGAGGCGGCGGTGGCCAGGCCGATCGCGCGACGCGCCGGTGACGACCTGGCGATCGAAAGGATTTCGCGCTGTGAACACGGCGGGTCCTTTTCCAATCGTGAGGCATCCCTCTGCCCTTCCGACCGCCGTATGCCGCCGCCGTTCAGGAGGAGGCTCCTGGCCGCCGCGCCGGATGCCCGCAATCCACCGGACGAACGGTCACGCTTACGCCCTGCCATGGTCATGATCCTGCGGCACAGGCTAGGTCTCGGAGCCGGACACATCGCCGTCTCCCCTCGTGCCGGACAGACCCGAGATCATGCTGCGCCAGCCTCCGACCCGCCGCGCCTTCGTCCGCCTCGGTGCCCTCGGGGGGGCCGCCGTGCTGGCGCCGTCCCTCGGGGGCTGCGTCACGGACAGCCTCTCGACCGGGACGGTCGCGCTGCCCGAGAGGCAGTCGGCCCTCGACGTGATGCCGGTCCTGCTCGTCGCCACCACGCGCAAGCCCGTCGGCAGCCCGCCCAAGCCCCCCTACTTCAACGCCGAGCGCGGACGCGGCCTGAGCTTCGCCGAGGTGCGGCTGTCCCCGCCCGACCGGTCGCTGCTCGGCAAGGTCTC
Organism: Methylobacterium sp. WL6; assembly: GCF_008040095.1. NCBI lineage: Bacteria > Pseudomonadati > Pseudomonadota > Alphaproteobacteria > Hyphomicrobiales > Methylobacteriaceae > Methylobacterium > Methylobacterium sp. WL6. Next base: position 2,809 of record NZ_VRVH01000157.1, read on the forward strand.
GTCGGTGATCTCCGGCGACTGGACCATCGGCGCGGTGCCGAAGGTCGAGACCGGCCCCGGCGCGGCCAACGCCTTCGCGGAGGCCGCCCTCGGCCGCGACGTGCTGATCTACGTCCACGGCTACCGCGAATCGTTCGAGTCGGCCGCCGTCAGCGCGGCCCGGCTCTCGGACGGCATCCGCTTCCGCGGCGTGTCCGGCCTGTTCACTTGGCCGTCGGCCGCCGCGACCTTCGATTACGGCTACGACCGCGAGAGCGCGCTGTGGTCGCGCGACGCGTTCGAGGACCTGCTGAAGGCCCTCGCGGCGACCCAGAGCGCGGGCAGGATCAACATCGTCGCCCACTCGATGGGCACGCTGCTGACGCTGGAGACCCTGCGGATGCTGCGCGCCGAGGCCGGCGACGCGGCGATGAATCGGATCGGTGCCGTGGTGCTCGCCGCCCCCGACATCGACATCGACCTGTTCACGGGCAGCGTCGCCAAGCTCGGCGCGGACGTGCACAAGATCACGGTGATCTCGTCGACCAACGACCGCGCGCTCGAGCTCTCCGGCGCCATCGCCGGCGGCGTCGTGCGCGCCGGCGCCGCCGACCGCGACCGCCTGGAGGCGCTGGGCGTGCGCGTCGCCGACGCCTCGGATTACGGCGGCGGCCTGATCAACCACGACCTGTTCCTCTCGAACCCCGAGGTGCAGGGCGTGGTCAAGCGCGCGATCTCGCGCGGCGGCAGCGGGGCCTGAGCCCGGATCGTGATCCGGCCCCCGCGACCGCGGGGCGGCGGGCGTCCGCAGGGCCTCATCGGTCCCGACCCATACGACCAAGAATGAACGCTCCTCACCCCATCCGGGTCGTCATGGTCTGCGGCGGCAGCGGCTCCTCCGGCTCCTCGGCGGCCTCCGCGTCGAGGTGGTCGATCACCGCGACGGCGTCGGCCCAGACCCGGAAGCCGACCAGCGGGTTCGGGCCGAACGTGTGGGTCAGCGGCACGTCGGCGGCGTCGCGCCCGTAGGCGACCATCACCCGGCCGATGCGCGGCGCGTTGTTGCGCGGGTCGAACACGTGCCAGCGCCCGCCGAGATAGACCTCCATCCAGGCGCAGAAATCGCCGGCCGGGTGCGGCTCGGGCTCGCCGATGAAGCTGATGTAGCCGGTGCAGTACCGGGTCGGCAGGTTCAGCGCCCGGCAGAACGCCACCGCGAGATGGGTGAAGTCGCGGCAGACCCCGCGCCCGCCCTGGTAGGCGTCGAGCGCGGTGCGGTCGCGGTGGGCGAACTCGTAGCCGAAGGCGAGGTGGGCGTGGACGAAGTCGCACACCGCCTGCACCCGGGCCCAGCCGGGCGGCACGTCGCCGAACAGCCGCCAGGCCTCCTCGGCGAGCAGGTCGGATTCGCAGTAGCGGCTCGGCAGCAGGAACAGCAGGGTCTCGGCCGGCAGGTCCTCGACGCGGTGCTGCTCGGCGTCCCGCTCGGCGGGATCGGGCAACCCGTCGTCGGCGACGACCCCGTCGGTGCCGATGGTGAACGCGCCGGCCGGCGCGATCAGGCGGCCGCACAGGTTGCCGAAGCTGTCCCGGTACGTCTCGACCGGCACCTCGGGATGGGTGACGATCGCATCGGGGGCCTCGAGGGCGTCGGCGCAGGAGGGATGCAGGTTGAGCATCACCACCATCGGCACGGGATAGGGGAAGGCGTAGCGCATCTCGCAGCCGAGCCTGATCCGCATCCGGGATGATCCTTCTTTCCTGGGCCGGCGCCGGCCACGCCATGCCGTCGCCGGGTCCAAGCAGGAGGCGGACCGCGGAGGGCTCGGACGGCGCGATAATTCGGGGTTGGCGGGTGTACCGTTCCCCCCTACAGCATCCCCGCGACCGGATTGAGAGCGGTGCGCGGAAGTTCCAAAGCTTTCTTGCGGCGCAGGCGCGAACGGCCCGGATGCGGGGCCTTCCGCAACCACGGTAACCAGAGGGAAGTCAGCGATGTTCACGCTCGAGATCGAGGGCAAAGCCGTGGCGGTCATCAACGGCGACGAGGAGACCGCGCGCGACCTCTTCACCTGCGACGGCTTCAAGGAAGACATCCAGAAGATGACGAGCGACGGCGCGCCGCTCTGGAACGGCACCTCGGAGCTCAAGATCCGCGCCGCCAGCGAGGACGAGATCGAGATCTTCGAGGACGCGCTGGCGGAGGACGACGGCGAGGGCGACTTCGAGGACGATCCGCGTCACGCCGCCGCCAACGACGCCACCACCGAAGAGGGCGAGGACGACGAGGACGAAGCCGACATCGTCTTCCTCCTCGACATCGACGAGGCCGACGCCCTCGATTCGTGACGGGTTCGGGCGCGCTGGCCCGCCGGGCACCGGGCTGCCGGGCCCACTGAACGCTCCGGCGCCCAGCTTCACGTCCCCCCTCCCCCCTCCGCGGGGGGAGGGAGAGCGCTTCGGGCGCAGCGTTCCCTAGGCCGAGAGCCACTCCGTCACGCCCGCCGCGGAACGGAAATCCTCCAGCGCCCGCACCCGCGCGTCGGGGAGCGCCGCGGCGGCCATCGTCGCGAGCGCGTGGCCGGGGCCGAGCTCGAGCACGGTGGTGGCGCCGTATTCCCGGCAGGCGTCGAGGCAGGCCGCCCAATCGATCGTGGTGGCGATCTGGCGCGCCAGCTTGTCGAGCCCGGCCGCGGCATCGAACACGGTGCTGCCGTCGAGCCCGCTGACCAGACGGGGCGCCGTGCGCGCCGGCTTGTCAGGAAGAGCCTCGCGCAGGGTTTTGCGGAAGCGGGCGGCGGCGTCCGCGAGGAGCGGGGTGTGCGACGGCGTCCGCACCGGAAGCAGCACCGCGCGCTGCGCGCCGGCCGCGAGGGCGTCGCGGCGGACGGCCCCCAATCCGCCGACCGCTCCGCCGATCACGACGCTGTCGGGCGCGTTCCGGATCGCGAGGTGGCAGCCCTGCGCGGTCGCCATCGCCGCGACCCGCGCCTGCGGCAGGCCGCGGATGCCGGCGAGGCCGTACCCCGAGCCGGAGGCCGCATCCATCGCCTCGGCTCGGGCCGCGGCGAGCGCCAGCACGGTCTCGGCCGAGAAGCGTCCGGCGCAGCCCCAGGCGGCCAAGTCGCCGATGCTGTAGCCGGCGACGATCCGGCGGCCGGGCGCCGCCTCCGAGACGAGGGTCCAGGCGGCGAGCGCCGCGACGCAGCACAGGATCTGCCCGGTGCGGTTCTCGTTCAGGGCCTCGCCGCCGGCGCGTGCGAGGTCGCGCGGGTCGGCCCCGAGCAGCGGCCGCGCCGCCGTGAACACAGCCTGCGCCGCCGGCAGGTCGGCGGTGAGATCGAACATTCCGGGATGCTGGGCGCCCTGCCCCGAGCAGAGGATCGCCAGCGTCATGGGCGCGGCGCCTCGATCGCGTCCACGAACAGCGTCATCGCCAGCAGGTCGGCCGCGCCGCCGGGGCTGAGGTTGCGCGCGACGAAGGCGCGGTGGAGGTCCTCCGCCGCGGCGCGCCAATCCGACCGGCCGACGCCGCCGGCCGTGATGAAGCCGGCGGCGGCGTCGCGGGCGAAGGCGTAGCCGGCCTCGCCGCCGCGATGCAGCAGGTTCGTGTCCTCCAAAGTGGCGATGAGCGCGAGGCAGGCCTCGACACGCGCCGCCTCCGGATCGTCCGGCCGCAGGCGCCGGCCGCGGTCGAGGGCCGGTAGGCCGACCCCGTAGAGGTGGGGGAAGCCGGAGGCCGCCTCGTGCGGCGCGCCGCCGACCCCGTGGCGGCGCCGGGCCTCGGCTCCGGGGGCGCGCAGCAGGACCGGGCCGTCGAGGATGGCGTCGCCGTAGCGTTGGCGGATCCGGACGCCGAGCCCTCCGGCGGGGATCGTCTCGCCGGTGAACGACCCGGCGGCCGCGCAGAGCAGCCCGAGGCCGAAGATCGCGCCGCGATGGGTGTTCACGCCCCCGGTCGCCGCGCGCATCGCCGCCTCGGCCGCGATGCCGATGCGGCGCAGCGCCGGCATCGTCGCCTCCTGGGCGCCGGCGGCCGCGAGGTCGGCGAGGTAGGGCTCGATCGCCGCCGTGCTCGCCGCGAAGGTGGCGGCGTCCATGTCGGCATGGCTGCCGCTGTCGACGCGGCTGACGAGGCCGGGCTTGGGGTAGGTGTCGAGCTCGAGCCGCAACGCGGTTGCCGCCACGGCCGCGAGGCGCCTGGCGCGCTCGGCGTCCCGCAGAGGCAGGCTCGGTCTCTTGGATCGTGCGGCTGTCGTCATGGCCTCTCGGCTTAGGGGACGGGGAAGGAGCGCCATCGGCTGGTGCCGCCCTCTATCGCCGCCGCGCCCGAATCCGGCAACCGCCACCGGCGCGACGGAAGATGCCGATGAACCTTGGCCCCGTCCGGTCGTTGCCGGTCCGATCCCCGCCCGCGTTCGGAGTAGCCCGCGATGCCCGATCTGAACAAAACCGCCGACGCCAAATTGCCCGTCGATCCCAAGAAGTCCGTCGACGCGAAGTCGATCGTCGACGCCCTCGTCAAGGCGCGCGGCGGCGCCCTGGCCGGCGCGGCCCTGGGCGGCCTCGCGCTGATCGGCGGCCTCGCCTTCCGGGCGCTGCGCGGCGGCAAGCCGGACGAGGCCCAGACGGCGGCGTTCCAGGACGTGCCGGAGGACGAGGCGCGCCTGATGCTGCGCGCGATGGTGGCGGCGACCGTGGCCGACGGCCTGGTCGACGCGGCCGAGCGGCGCCGGCTCGACGAGGCCGTCGCGGCGGCCGGCATCGATCGCGACGGGCGCGCCTGGCTCGAGCGCGAGCTCGCCAACCCGGCCGAGATCGACGAGATCGCCGACGCGGTCGACGATTCCGACGCCGCCGCCCGGATCTACGCCGCCGCGGCCCTGGCGATCGACCTCGACACGATGCAGGAGCGCCAGTTCCTCAAGATGCTGGCCGAGGCGCTCGACGTGCCGGCCGAGGCCGCGGCCCGCGTCGAGCGTGAACTCTCGGCCTGATCGTCGCGCCGCCGCACCTTCCGGTTGATGCCGGCGGGCGCGGCGGTGCTAGGTTCCGGCTGCGGCGCCACGGAAGACGGCGCCGCGGGGAACCGGGAACCGCATGTCCGATGACAACACGACGCCGCCGCGGCGGCGTCTCGCCGCCAGCGCCCTGATCGGGAGCCTGCTCGCCCTGCCCGCCGCGGCGGCCGAGCCCGCAGGGCCGCTGACGATCGCCCGGCAGGGCAGCTTCTTCGTCGGCGGCCGCAGCGTCGCCTCCGACACCCTCTCGACGCTGCCGGCCTACGCGCCCTCGGGCACGATCAGCGTCGACCAGGTCTACGTGCGCTACCAGATCCCGGTGGAGGCCAAGCGCCCGGCGATCGTCTTGATCCACGGCTGCTGCCTCACGGGCAAGACCTGGGAGACGACGCCGGACGGGCGCATGGGCTGGGACGAGTTCTTCGTCCGCGCCGGGTTCCCGATCTACGTGATCGACCAGGCCGGTCGCGGCCGCTCGGCGGTGGACCCGTCCAGGATCAACGCGGTGAAGACCGGCCAGGCGGCGCCCGAGACGCTGCCGCCGGTGGTGTCGGCCGGCCAGGAGCCGGCCTGGGCGATCTTCCGCTTCGGCCCGAAATATCCGGAGGTGTTTCCCGGGATGCAGTTCCCCCTGGAGGCGCAGGCCGAGTTCTGGAAGCAGATGGTCGCCGACTGGGCCGCGACCCTGCCGACCCCGAACCCGACCGTACCGGCCCTGTCCGAGCTGGCCAAGACGATCGAGAAAACCGGGCTCGACGGCGCGATCCTGATCAGCCACTCGCAATCGGGCATCTACCCGTTCCAGACCGCCGCGCTCGATCGCGCCGGCATCCGCGGCCTCGTGGCGATCGAGCCGGCCGCCTGCCCCGATCCCGCCAAGGACGACCTGGCACCCTACAGGGACCTGCCGATCCTCGTGCTATGGGGCGACTACGTCGAGCGCGTGCCGCGCTGGGCCCCGCGGCTGAAACTCTGCCGCGCCTTCGTCGAGGCCGCCAACAAGGCCGGCGGCAAGGCGAAGCTGGTCCTGCTGCCCGACGTCGGCATGGCGGGCAACTCGCACATGCTGATGCAGGACAGGAACAGCCTCGACGTGGCCGCATGGCTGGCCGCCTGGCTCGACGCGCACGTGCCGCCGCGCCCGTGACGGCGGGCCGGCTCCGTCAGCCGGCCGCCTCGTCCTTCAAGGCCTGCAGCCCCTCGCGATAGGTCGGGAAGGCGAGGTCGACGCCGAGTTCCGCGCGGATCAGGCGGTTCCGCACGCGCTTGTTCTCGCCGTAGAAGCTGCGTGCCATCGGCGAGAGGTCGGCGGTCTCGAAGTCGACCTCCGGCGGGAGGGGCAGGCCGGTGAGCGCCGCGGCGTATTCCGTGACGGTCTGGGGTGGCGCCGGCTCGTCGTCGGTGACGTTGTAGACCGCGCCGTTGCGCGGCCGGTCGAGCGAGGCGAGCAGCGTCGCGGCGATGTCGTCGATGTGGATGCGGTTGAAGACCTGCCCCGCCTTGACGATGCGCTGGGATCGGCCGTCGCGCAGCTTCACGATCGGGTTGCGGCCCGGGCCGTAGATGCCCGACAGCCGAAACACCTGCACCGCCTTGCCGGTCTCGGCGCCGAGCGCCCGCCACGCGTTCTCGACGGCCAGCCGCCCTTGCGAGCGCGCGCTCTTCGGCGTCGCCGGCGCGGTCTCGTCGATCCAGGCGCCGCCCTGGTCGCCGTAGACGCCGATCGTCGAGAGGTAGCCGATCCAGCCGATCCGGCTCCGGGCGATGTCGTCGCGGAACCGCCGCAGCACCGGGTCGCCGTCGCGGTCGGGCGGGACCGAGACGAGCAGCGCGTCGGCCGCCGCGAGGTCGGCGGGGATGCGCGGGTCGTCGGCCTCGGGGCCGAAGGCCCTCATCGACAGTCCGGTCTCCGCTTCGATCGCGCGGGCCTTGTCCGGCTCGGTCACCGTCGCGACGATCTGGGGAAACCGGCCGCGCGCGCATTCCGAGAAACGCCGGGCCGAGAAGCCGAGGCCGAAGACGAACAGGGTCATGATGGCATCTCCGCGGGCGGGTCGAGCGCGGCACGCCACTCGGCCCGAACGTCCGGATCGGTCTCGCCGAGCCCGTGGCGTTCGTAAAGGGGACGGCAGGCCGCGGCGCCGAGAAGCCTGCCGCAGGCCCAGACCGCCATGCCCCGCACGATCGCGGCCGGGTCCGCGAGGTTCTGCACGGCGGAGGACGCCAGCGCCGGGTCTCCCGAGTTGCCGACGGCGATGAGGACGTTGCGCAGGAAGCGGTCGCGGCCGGTGCGCTTCACCGGCGTCCCGGCGAAGCGCCTGCGGAAGGCGGCGTCGTCGAGGGC
>NZ_VRVH01000158.1:0-10149 GCF_008040095.1 Methylobacterium sp. WL6
CCCCTGTGGCCGGACCGGCCGCGGCCCGCCACCCCGCCGGAGCGAGCGCGCGCCGCGCTCGCTCCGGCCGAACCTTCCCCCGACGCGGCCGCCGGCCCCGCCGCGGACCCGACATCGACCCGAGGTGATCCATGACCCAAGCCCATCCGACCAGCGGCGCCGAGCCCGATGCCGCCTGCCCGGTCTCCCTGGAACTGCTCGGCGAGGTCTACCGGGCCGACGAGTACGACTTCCCCGAGATCGTCGCCGGCATCGCGCCGCTGAAGCGGGCGCAGCTCGCCGCCTACCTCTACGGCAAGAGCCACATGCACCAGCTCGGCCTGAAGGTGGCCCGCGCCTGCGAGCGCGAGGACCTGATCCGGGTCGCCGGCGAGGTCGGATCGGTGATCCACGGGCAGGCGCACCTCAAGCCCGCGCCCGCCCCCGTCCCGGTGGTCGAGGCCGGCGCGCCCAAGCCGAAGAAGGTCAGCCTCGGCGGGCCTGCCAAGAAGATCAGCCTCGGCGGCTCGGCCGCCAAGGGCCGCAGCTTCGACTGAAGCCCCTCTTTCTCGTCGGCCCGGATACGGCACCGGTGCCGCGCTGAGGGAGCCCGCGGCGCGCCGGTGCCGCTCGTCGCGCGCGCCTCGCCTGGAGTGTCAACGCATGTACGGTTCTTGGTTCAAGCTCGGGATGGACGCCACGATGCTGGCGTTCGAATCGCAGCAGGTGATCGGCATGCGGCTGATGATGCTCTCGGCGGGCGGGGCCGTCGGCCAGGCCGAGGCGCAGCGCATGGTCACCGAGAAGGTCGTGGCGGCGGGCGAAGCCGCGCTGATGATGGCGTCCGGCGCCTCGACCGCCAAGGTCCTCGCCGGCTACCGGCGCAAGGTCCGGGCGAACGCGCTCCGCCTGTCGAAGCGCTGACGACCCCGCGCCGGCGCACGGATTCGCGCCGGCTTCGCACCGCAACACCCGTTAACCCTGCCTTAACCACCGGCTTTCATCGTTTCCCCGGGACAGCAACGGGAGACGAGACATGGACCTGATCGAGCACCGGGTGCGCGAGCGCGCCTACTACATCTGGGAGGACGAAGGCCGCATCCACGGCCGGGCGGACGCCCACTGGCTGCGCGCCGAAGCCGAGATCGCCGCGCCCGCGCCGATCCTGACGATCGAGGCCGTCGCCGAGACCAGCCTCGCCCCGAGCCCGGCCAAGACCCTGAAGCCCCGCGCCAGCCGCGCCAAGGCCATTGCGAAGCCCGCCGAGGCCGCCGCGAAGCCTGCCGCCAAGACAACTGCCGGCAAGACCGCTGCCAGCAAGACTGCTGCCGCCAAGCCGGCCCCGAAGGCCGCGGCGTCCAAGATCGCGGCCCCCAAGGCTCCGAAGGCGCTCGCGGCCGCCAGCCTCGCCGCCAAGCCGAAAGCCGCCCGCGCCACGACCGGCGCCAGCCTGCACTGAGCCGCCGCCGAGGCCTCGAAACTCGACCGCAAGAGCCCGCCCCTCGACCGAGGGGCGGGCTCTTGCCGTTTCGAGGACCCGATCGGCCCCTTCCCGGATGGCCCCGGATGCGGGATACGCCGATCCTGCAGGCGCGAGGGACGGATCCCCGAATCTCCGTAAGCCAGGGGTTGTGGTTCGCATGCCAGACGCCGTGAGCGGGGCCGACGCGCCCGCATCCGCCAAGCCGTCGGTCCTGACCCACCTCGCGGATCGCCGCATCGTGGCGATGCTCGGGCTCGGCTTCAGCTCCGGGCTTCCGTTCCTGCTGGTCTACGTCACGCAGTCGGCGTGGCTGTCGGAGGCGAAGGTGCCGATCGGCATCCTCGGGCTGCTGAGCGAGCTGACGCTGGCCTACAAGTTCAAGTTCCTCTGGGCGCCGTTCCTCGACCGCTACGACGCCCCGATCCTCGGGCGCTGGCTCGGGCGGCGGCGCGGCTGGATCGTGGCGACGCAGCTCGGCGTGGCGCTGACGCTCGCCGGCATCGCCTTCGGCGACCCGGCCGACTTCCTCGCCTGGACGGTGGTGTTCTCGCTGGCGCTGGGATTCGCCGGTGCGACGCAGGACGTGGTGATCGACGGCTGGCGCATCACCGCGGCGCCGCCCGAGCGGCAGGCGCTGATGTCGTCCTTCGCCGAGGTCGGCTGGCGGGTCGGCAACCTCGCGGCGGGCGCCGGGGCGCTCTACCTCGCCGACGCCTACGGCTGGCGCGCCGCCTACCTGTGCATGGCCGTGCTGATGGCGCCCGGGATGATCGCGGCCCTGATCGCCCCCGAGCCGGAACCCGCCCGACCCGCGGCGCACGAGCGCGCCGGCTTCGTCGAGACCGTGGTCGCGCCGATCCGCGAGCTGGTGACGCGGCTCGGGCCGATGGCGGTGCCGATCCTCGTGATGGTCGCAGGCTTCCGCATGCCCGGCTACGTGTCGAGCGCGATGGCGATGCCGCTGTTCAAGAGCCTGCACTACTCCAACACCGACATCGCCACGGTGACCAAGCTGTTCGGCTTCGGCGTCGCGCTGGCCGGCACGTTCCTGGCGAGCTTCGTCGTGCCGCGGATCGGGATCCTCGCGAGCCTCGTCGCGGGCACCGTGTTCGGCTCGGCCTCGCACCTCGCGCTCGCCTACCTCGCGATCCACGGCAGTGACGGGGGAGCGGCGTTCTGGACCTTCGCGATCGCCGTCAGCGTCGACAGCTTCGCCTACGCCTTCGCCTCGATCGTGCTGATCACCTACATGTCGTCGCTGGCCGCGAGCGAGCACGCCGCCAGCCAGTACGCGCTGCTGACCTCGCTGTGCGCGCTCCCCGGCAGCCTGCTGGCCGGCGCCTCCGGCTTCATCATCGCCGATGTCGGCTTCGCCTGGTTCTTCGTCGGCACGGCGCTGATCGGCGTGCCGGTGGCGCTCCTGTGCGCCTATGTCTGGCACGTCCATCCGCGGACGGAGGCGCCGGCGGCGTGAGTCCGCGACGAGGGCCGTGGAACGGCGGCGAAGCTGTGCCGTTGTCCGACGAGACCCCTGCACCGGCCGGGATACGCGCGCGCCCCGCGCGCCGCCCTGTCCGACACGAGGACCCGATGACGCTCCGCACAGCCGGCCTTCTGCTCGCCCTGCTCGCCGTCCCGGCCGCCGCGCAGGCGCAGGTCTATCGCGACCGCGCGCCGGATGGCCCGCTCGGCGAGACCGTGCCGATCACCGTCGGCGGCCGCGCGCCCTGGCAGCCGGCCTGGGCCTACGATTCCGGCGGCGACAACGACCGGCGGCCGGAGCTGCCCTATTACCAGCAGGGCCGCGGCCAGCAGACCGGCGGCCCCACGCGCAACCTGCTGCCCGACGACGGCCTGCGCCTCGTCCCGATCCCGCGCTGAGCCGATGAAAGCCGCGATCTTCGACATCGACGGGACGCTGCTCGACAGCGTCGATCTTCACGCGGAGGCCTGGGTCGAGGCCTTCAGCCACTTCGGCATCGAGACCGACGTCGTCAAGGTCCGCAGCCAGATCGGCAAGGGCGGCGACGAGCTGATGCCGGTCTTCCTGTCGGAGGCGCAGCTGCGCGACCAGGGCGAGGCGATCGAGGCCTACCGCTCCGACCTGTTCAAGCGCGCCTACCGCGACCGGGTGAAGCCGTTCCCGGGCGTGCGCGCCCTGTTCGAGCGGATCCGCGCCGACGGCACGACGATCGCGCTGGCCTCCTCGGGCAAGCGCAGCGAGGTCGAGCACTACCAGGACGTGCTCGGCATCGCGGACCTCGTCGACGCGGCGACGAGCTCGGACGACGCCGAGCGCTCGAAGCCCCATCCCGACATCTTCGAGGCGGCGCTGAAGCGGCTCGAAGGCATCGACCGCGCCGAGATCGTGGTCCTGGGCGACACGCCCTACGATGCGCAGGCCGCCGGCAAGGCCGGGCTCGCCACCGTCGGCCTGCTGTGCGGCGGGTTCCCCGAAACCGACCTGAAGGCGGCCGGCTGCATCGCGATCTATCGCAGCCCGCAGCACCTGCTCGAAGATTTCGAATCCTCGCCGCTGGCAAAGCACAAGACGATCTGACGTCGAATCCGGTGCGCGCCCGCAATTGTCCCCGCAATCCTGGCATGCGTGTGGCCCGGATGCGACGCGGTCTCGCGCCGGCTACGGACAACGCAGGATAAGACTGGCGCGGGTGGCGCGAAAGGCGTAGCCACCCCGCCGGAACTTCCTGGGATCCTTCTAAGGACGGGGCGGATCATGCGTCAGACGGCCGAGACCAGCGTACAGACCTGGAATCCTTGCAGCGACAGGCCTCTCCACGAGCGGATCGCGGAGGCGGTCCAGAGCCGCGCCACGCCGATCAGCCAGCTCCTGCGCCTGATGTCGGCCCTCGACGCCGAGGGCAACGCCAACGAGAACCTGCGGCTTCAGCTGCGTGCCCGCATCGGCGCGCCGCTCAGCGCCTGAGGCCGACCCGCCCCGATGGGGGCCCGGCGTCGACGACGGTCCCGGCGATGCGCCCGCCGCCGGGGTGAGCCGGAGCAGGACGGCTGCCGGCGCCTCCCCGCATCTCGGCGCGACGCATCGACCGACCCGCAGGCCGTCGTCCTGGCTTCAGCTCCTCAAGGCTGAACCCAGAGGCAGGCCGGCTCGCCCTTCACCGCAAGGCATTCGAACGGCGCGCCGCCGATCATCGCGCGGTGCTCGACCGCGCCGACGTCGGCGCGCCGGATCGCCTTGCAGCCGGGCCGGGTGCCGGCCTGGGCGAGGGCGGCGGCGCGGTCGGGGGCGGCGGTCGTAAGGAGGCGGAGCGACACGAGGGTATCGCAGGCCGCGACCCGATCGTCCGGCTGCGCGAGCGCGGGGGTGACGAGCATCGCGGCCAGCCCGATGCCGGCCCGGCACGCACGCCGTCGGAAATGCCGCTCGATCATGTTTCCCTCGGCGGTCTGCGGACAGGCGGGACGGCCGCGCCAGGCGCGAAGGTCCGGAAGAAACGGCAACGCCGTCCGCGGCGGGCGGACGGCGCTGTCTGGTGGCCGATGCGACGCGGCGTCCGCGTCAGCGCTTGGTCTTCACCTTGGCCTTGCGGGCGGCATAGCGGGCGTCGCGGAGTTCCTTCTTCGCGGCGAGCTCGGCGGCCTTGCGCTCCTGCAACGCCGCGGCCTCGGCGGCCTCGCGGGCGATCTGGGCGGCGAGCTCGGCCTCCTCGCGGGCGCGCTTCTCTTCCGCAGCCTGCTTCTCGGCGGCGATGCGGGCGGCTTCGCGCTCGCGGAGACGGGTCTCGCGGGCCTGGACGAGCTCGGCCCGGGCCTTGGCCTTGGCGATCATCTCGGGGTCGTCGGCCGGGGGGCGCGCCTTGAACTTGGCGAGCAGGGCAGCCTTGGCGGCTGCGGAATTCTGGCGGCGGTCGTCGAAATTACGATAGTCGAATGCGCTCATCTGACCTTTCTCGTACGGTGTCTCACTTCGGGTTTCGGGAGCGTCCGCGACGGATCAATCCGCGGGACGGGGCCGGGGGAACGGGCCCTTCAGCAAATCGGATTCGGCAAGCCTGATTCCGCCTCGCGGCGAATCGAAAAAGCCAATGACCGACGGATGGGCGGCGTGCAACCTGAGCTGCATTCGGAAATCGCCGCGATGGGTGACAATCGTCGTCGCGCCGTCGCAAATCCAGGGACAGATGCGGATATGCCGCAGCAGGACGATCGACGCCCCCGGATCGCTCCGTCCGGAGGCGTCGCTGTCGCGGATCAGGCCGCCTGGAGGTTTCCGGCCGACTGCTTGCCGGTGCGCCGGTCGTTCTCGATCTCGTAGGAGAGCTTCTGGCCCTCGATCAGGTTGCGCATGCCGGCGCGCTCGACGGCGGAGATGTGGACGAACACGTCCTTGCCGCCGTCATCCGGCTGGATGAAGCCGTAACCCTTGGTCTCGTTGAACCATTTCACGGTGCCCGTGCTCATGGCGCCTACCTCCGTCGTATCGATGTGTTGAGCCTGCCGGCCCGAGCGGCTGTCCACGCGCGGGGGTGGGCGAAGCAGGTTGGATGTCGAGATGGAATGTCAGTCGAAGCGACGCCCTTGCAAGTGGCTAAAGGGACAGCGGGCGGAGCAACCCGGCGGCGGCCGGCAAGCATCGACGCACGCTGGAGTTAGGTCGCGGCCTGCCGTCTGACAAGAGTCCGGCCGACAGTCCCGGCGCCGCCCCCTGCGAAGCCCGCCGAAGGTTGCCGCAGCCGGCCCGGCCGTCTAGGTTCGGCCCGGTGCGCGATGGGGTCCGGACGGAGGGTCCGGCGCCCGATCACCCCGGATCCGGCTCGGGCGGGGGACCACCGGCAGCGGCCTTCCTTAAGGCCTGCTCCGGCATGATCGGCATCGCGACGAGGGGGGACTTCGAGATGAGCGCGACGGAATTTCCGCACGCCGCGGACGTGCAGCGGACGGCCGGCCCCTGCGCGTGACGCGACGGAACCCGGATCGCGCCGCCACCGTCCCGCGCGGCCGCAACGGCGCCTTCGCCGGCGCCGTCATGGCCGCCGGCCTGTCCCTGGCCGCCTCGCCGGCCGCGGCCTTCGACCTGTTCGGGTTGTTCGGCTCCGAGGAGGAGCCCCTGGCGCCGAGCGCCACCGCGCTGCCCTACGCGCTGAAGATCCAGGGCACCGACGATTCCGACCTGGAGAAGACGCTGGAGGACACCTCGACCCTCCACCGCCTGCGCCGCGAGCCGCCGCCGGACGGGGAAGGGCTGGTGCGCCGCGCCGAGGCCGACCTGCGGCGCCTGCCCGACGCGCTCTCCGGCTACGGCTACTACGCCGGCCGTGTCACCGTCCGGATCGAGGAGGTGGTGCTCGGCGGCGAGGCCTCGCTGATCGCCGCCGCGCGGGCGGCGGATGCCGAGCGCGCCCGGGCCCTGGTCCCGGTCCGCATCGCGGTCGATGCCGGGCCGCTCTACACCCTGCGCACCGTCACCGTGCGCGACCCGCAAGGCGCCGCCTTCCCCGAGGAGGTGCTGCCGAAGCGCTTCACCCGCGTCGACGACGAGACGCCGGCGCGCTCCAGCCTCGTGCTCGCCCGCGAGGCGAAGATCGTCGACCGCTTCCGCGAGCGCGGCCACCCCTTCGCCAAGGTGGTGTCGCGCGATCCCGTCGTGGACGACGCCGCCCACGTCATGGACGTGACCTTCACCGTCGATCCCGGCCCGCAGGCCGGCCTCGGCGCGGTCACGGTCCGCGGCACGAAGGACATCGACCCGGCGGTGGTGCGCTCCTTCATCGACGCGGAGCCGGGCGACCCGTACTCGCCGAAGGCGCTCACCGACATGCGCCGGGCGCTGGTGAAGGTCGAGGGCCTCGGCTCGGTGCGGGTGCGCGAGGGCGAGGCGCTGGATGCGCAGGGCAACCTGCCGATCTTCGTCGACGTGACCGAGCGCGACCGCAACCTGATCGGCGTCTCGGCCCGCTACTCCACCGTCGACGGCCCCGGCATCCGCGCGACCTACGCCAACCGCAACCTGTTCGGCGGCGGCGAGACGATCCGGCTCGACGCCGACCTGTTCTACCTCGGCAACGATCTCTACGCCACGCAGCGCAAGCTCGCCGGCATCGAGTCGAACGGGCTCGGCGGGCGCCTGTCCGCCACCTTCGTGAAGCCGGCGCTCTGGGGCACCCGCAACGACCTGATCGCCAACCTGTTCGCGGGTCGCGAGGCGCAGCAGAGCTACGTCGCGGACGCCGCCGGCGGGACGCTCGGCGTCCGCCACCGCTTCTCGGACACGTTCTACGCGCAGGTCGGCGTCGAGGGGCAGGCGGGCCGCGCCCAGGACGCGCTCGGCAAGGTCGATTACCGCCTGGTCGGCATCCCGGTCTCGGTGTCCTACGATTCGACCGACAACCTGCTGGACCCGACCAGGGGCGTCCGGCTGACGGCCTCGGCGACGCCCTATGCCGGCTTCCTCGGCTCCGATCCGTCGATCTTCGTCGCCAAGGCGCAGGGCTCGACCTACTACGCCCTGGACGAGGACGCGCGGTACATCCTCGCCGGCCGCCTCGGCTTCGGCTCGATCTCCGGCGCGAGCCTGGAGGACATCCCGGCCAACATCCGCTTCTTCGCCGGCGGCGGCGGCTCGGTGCGCGGCTTCCCCTATCGCACGCTCGGCCCGCGCGGGCCGTTCAACCTGCCGGTCGGCGGCCGAAGCCTGCTGGAAGCCTCGTTCGAGGCCCGGATCAAGGTCACCGACACGATCGGCGTGGTGCCGTTCTTCGATGCCGGCACGGCGTTCGCCGGCTCGCTCCCCGATTTCGACGAGCGCATCCGCACCGCGGTGGGCCTCGGGCTTCGCTACTACACCGGCATCGGCCCGATCCGCGTCGACGTCGCATTCCCCCTCGACCGGATCAAGGGCAACCACGAGCGCCCGGTCGCCCTCTACATCAGCCTCGGGCAGTCGTTCTGATGGGGATTCGGGATCGGTTCGCGCGCGTTCTCCCTCCCCCCGCAGGGGGGGGAGGGATCCGCGTCGCCGTCGCGATCCTGCTCGTCCTCGGCCTCGCCGCGCCCGCGGCCGTCACCCAGGCCGCCGACGAGGCCGAGAAGACCGTGCTCGGCGGGCTGCTGTCGCGCGCGCTCTCCACCCCGTCGTCGCGCGTCGCCATCGGCGCGGTCGACGGCGCCCTCTCGTCGGACGCCACG
Organism: Methylobacterium sp. WL6; assembly: GCF_008040095.1. Taxonomy (NCBI): domain Bacteria; kingdom Pseudomonadati; phylum Pseudomonadota; class Alphaproteobacteria; order Hyphomicrobiales; family Methylobacteriaceae; genus Methylobacterium; species Methylobacterium sp. WL6. The sequence goes on from NZ_VRVH01000158.1 coordinate 8,630, forward strand.
ATCCGCGACGTGGCGATCAGCGACCGCGACGGCGTCTGGCTGAAGCTCGACCGGGCGCGCATCGTCTGGCGCCGCCTCGCGCTGCTCTCCGGCCGGCTCGAGGTCGACACCCTCGAGGTCGGCCGGCTCGACGTGCTGCGGCGCCCGGTGCCCTCCGCCGTCGCCGCGACGCCGGAACCCGACGGCACCCTGCTGCCGGACCTGCCGGTCAAGGTCGAGATCAAGGACTTCTCGCTCGCCGAGCTCGTCCTCGGCGAAGGGCTCGCCGGGCAGCCGGCGCGGCTCTCGGCCAAGGGCCGGGCGAAGCTCGGCGCGCCGTCCGAAGGGCTCGACCTCGACGCGGCGGTGCAGCGCCAGGATGCCGGCGGCCGGTTCGGCCTCAAGCTGCTGTTCGTGCCGCAGGGCGAGCGCCTGGAGCTGAAGGCGACCCTGAACGAGCCGGCCGGCGGCCTGCTCTCCAGGGGCCTGAACATGCCCGGCGCCCCGCCTGTCGACCTCGACCTCGACGGCCGCGGGACGCTGGACGCCTGGAACGCCCGCCTCGACTTCTCCGCCGGCGAGACCATCGGCGCCCAGGGCGGCGCCCGGATCTCGCGGGTCGGGGCCGAGCGGCGCCTCGCCCTCGACCTCGCCGCGCGCATCGAGGGCCTGCTTCCAGGCCCGGCCGCGGCGGTGTTCTCCGGCACGACCAAGCTCGACGGCGCCCTCGGGTTTTCCGATGGCGGCGCGCTCAGGATCGACCGGCTCGAGCTGACCTCGCGGACCGCCCGCCTCGACGCGCGCGGCACCCTGGACGCGGCACGGAACGCCGACTTCACCCTCCAGGCCCGCGCCGTGCCGACCGAGGGCGGGGTGACCCGGGCCGCCGACAGCGAGCTCAAGACCCTGGTGTTCGACGGCAGCCTGAAAGGCCCGCTCGCCCGGCCGCACGTGGCGGGCAGCCTGAAGGCCGCCGGCCTGCGCACCCGGGACAGCGCCCTGGACCTCGTCGAAGCCCGGCTCGCGGCCGAGCCCGCCGCGGCCGACCGCTTCGACCTCAGCGCCGACGCCCGGGTCGAGGGGCTGACGCTGCCCGACCCCGCCCTGCGGCGGGCGCTGGGCGCTCGCGCCGCCTTCGACTTCCGCGGGACCCTGGAGCCCGACAACGCGGTTTCGGTCTCGCGCCTGCACGTCGAGGCGCCGACGATGCGGGCGGACTATGCCGGCCGCGTCGGGCGCAACACGCTCACCGGCACGGTCGAGGCCGCGCTGTCAGACCTTTCGGCCTTCTCCGACCTCGCGGGCCGGCCGCTCGCCGGAAGGCTGTCGGGCACGGCCAAGCTCGGCGGCGATCCGGCGCGGAAGGCCGTGACCGCGGAGGTGGATGTCCGCACCGAGGCGCTGTCCCTCGGGCGACCGGCGCTCGACGGGCTGCTCGGGGCGGCTCCGCGCGTCACCGGGCGCCTGTCCCAGGTCTACGACGGCTACGCCTTCGACGGCGCGAAGCTCGAGGGCGCGGCCGTCGAGGCGCGCGACGACGG
>NZ_VRVH01000159.1:0-10149 GCF_008040095.1 Methylobacterium sp. WL6
TCGCCGCGATCCTCGACCGGCTCGCCCAGGGCGGCCCGATCGCGGCCGCGCTCGAGACCGGCGCCGCGCGCCCGCCGACCGGGCCGCTCGTCGCCGAGCGCGGCCTGATCGACGACGCGTTCGCCGCCGACGACGTCGCGGACATCCTGCGACGGCTGGACGGCGCGGCCGCATCGGCCTCGACCTTCGCCGCGGAGACCGCAGCCGTGATGCGCACCCGCTGCCCGACGAGCCTGTGCATCGCCCGCGAGCAGATGCGGCGCGGGCCGGATCTCGATTTCGCCGACGCGGTGCTGACCGAATACCGCCTCGTCACCCGCCTGATGCGCGGGCACGACTTCTTCGAGGGCGTCCGCGCCGTGCTGATCGACAAGGACGGCCGGCCGGACTGGCGGCCGGCGACGCTCGAGGCCGTCGACCACGCCGCGGTCGCCGCCGCCTTCGGGCCGTCCGAGGCGCCGGAGCCTCGGTTCGCCTGATGCGCAAGGTCGGACGCATCACCCGCGGCAGCGCGGTCGGTGAGGCCCCGAGCGACCGCATCGAGCGGCGCTCGGCCGCGCCCAAGAGCACCTGGGACACGGTGCTGGTCTGGTTCATGCGGCTGACGGCCCTGGCGTGGCTCGCCAAGAGCGTGCTCTCCTTCGCGACGATCCTCGACGTGGTGCCGGGGCACCGCCCGTTCGCGCTGGAGCCGTTCGGGCGCCAGGCGGCGCTGATCTACTTCGCGGTGATCGACGCCAACGCGGCGATCGGCCTGTGGCTCACCAGCGCCTGGGGCGGCGTGGTCTGGCTGCTGGCGGTGACCTCGATGCTGACGCTCGCCGTCCTGACGCCGCAACTGTTGCAGACGCCGCTGATTCTGGTCTTGGTCGAGTCCAGTATCGTGATCTTCTACTTCGTTTTTTCTTGGCTCGCGGCACAGGAAGCGCGGTAAACGAGTGGTTATACGAATCACTTCACTTTGCATTTACCGACAGAAGTAAATCGCGAATTCATCCTGTCTCTTAGAGCGGTTTTCATCTCCGCCGCCTAGTTTCACCCCATGAGCGGTGCCGGACGGCAGAAGGCTCCGGCAGAACAATTCGGGCGAGGCACAAGATGAAGTCCCAGGCCGTCAAGATCTCGGATACCAACACCGCTCCCGAGACCGGAGCCGTCGCCGGCTCGTATCTCGAAGCCCTGCACCTCGTCGAGCGCTTGCACCGCCGCCTGCTTGACGTGATCAAGGACGAGTTCGAGCGCCGCGGCCGCGAGGACGTCAACAGCGTTCAGGCGCTGCTGCTCTACAACATCGGCGACAAGGAACTCACCGCCAGCGAGCTGCGGACCAAGGGCTACTACCTCGGCTCCAACGTCTCCTACAACGTCAAGAAGCTGGTCGAGGCCGGCTACCTGCACCACGCCCGCTCGAAGACCGACCGCCGCTCGGTGCGCATCAGCCTCACCGACAAGGGCCGGATGGTCCACGACATCATCCAGGGCCTCTACGACAAGCACGCCCGCACCATCCAGCCGATCGGCGGCATCTCCGACGACGATTTCGGCCGGCTCAACACCGCCCTCAGCCGCCTGGAGCGGTTCTGGACCGACCAGATCCGCTACCGTCTCTGAGACCTCGGTCACGCCGAACACGACGAAGCCGGCCGCCCGCGAGGGACGGCCGGCTTCGTCGTTTCACGCCCGGCACCAACGCAAAACGCCGCCCCCGAGGGAGCGGCGCTCACGAGACCGGCCGCATCGGCGGCCGATCGAAAGCTCAGTTGAAGGTGTCGATCTCGGCCGACTCGTAGCTGGTGACTTCCATGCCGACGCAGATCTCGGAAACGACGGGGGCGGACCAAGCCATGTGAATTCTCCTGAATGGGATGCGGGCGAAAGGGACGTCTTGCCGGCTCGCTCGCGAGCCGGTCATCGGCTCAGTTGAAGGTGTCGATCTCGGCGGACTCGTAGCTCGTCACTTCCATGCCGACGCAGACTTCCTGAACGATGGGGGCGGACCAGGCCATGGCGTTTCTCCTCGTGAACTTCGATGACCGGAAGATAGGCGATACCTTGGGCGCAATACAAGCGGGCGCTACACTTATATTTCTCATAGGATCCCCGAGAGAGCGCTCGGTCGCCCCGGCATTCATCTCCAAAACGCCGAATTCGGCTTTCCGATCAGGTAGATGGTGTCGGTGGCGCCAAATCGCCAACCCCATTCCGCCCCCTGCCGCCACGCCCTCTCCGAGGGGCGCGCTTTCGGCTTGACGCGTCGCACCGCCGGGCGCACAGGCTGCCGCGCGCGGATACGGCCGTCGGCATCCGCGCACGCCATTCCCACGAAGATTCGATGCCCAGCGACACGCCAGACCGATCGTCCGAGCCGTGGCCGGCCGCACGCCGCGATCCCGCCTGAGCCCCTGAAGGGCTCGCGCCGGGCTCCGCCGCGCAGCCGGTCGCGGCCGGTGCCGTACGGCGCGCCGCCGGGCCCGCGAGGCGAGGCCCATGGTTGAACAGGTCCCCCCCCTGCCGGTCCCCGACGCGGTCGTGCCGATCGATCCGCGCGTCGACCCCTCCGTCCTGGCTGCGCGCCTCTCCGACGAGCGTGCGCCCGACATCGTCGAGGCGCTGAACGCCGAGGCGCCGGAGGTCGCCGCCGCGATCCTGCTCGGCCTGCCGCACGATCGCGCGATCGAGGTGCTCGACCAGCCCGAGCTCGACGACGCGGCCGACATCATCGAGATGCTGCCGCGCGACCGTGTCGCCACCTACCTGTCGGGCATGTCGGCCGACCGCGTCACCGACGTGTTCCGCGAGATCGAGGAGCCCGGCCGCTCGGACCTGCGCGCCCGCCTCGACGCCGAGACCCGCGGCGCCGTCGACCGCCTCAGCGCCTACGGCGAGGAGACCGTCGGCTCGCTGATGACCACCGAGTTCGTCACCGTGCCCGGCACCTGGACCGTGGCGCAGACCCTCGACCACATCCGCCGCGTCGAGAAGACCCGCGAGACGATCTATGCGATCTTCGTGCTCGACCCGCGCACCCGCGCGCTGACCAAGGCGGTGCCGCTGCGCCGGCTGATCTCGGGCAACCCCGAGGACAACGTGCTCTCGGTCGCCGCCGGCCGCCGCCCGCTCGCGGTGTCGCCGACGGCGAGCCGCGAGGAGGCCGCCCGGCTGATCTCGAAATACGACCTGCTCGCCCTGCCGGTGGTCGACGCGGTCGGCCACCTGATCGGCATCGTCACCGTCGACGACATGATCGACGCGATGGTCGAGAAGCAGACCCAGGACGTGCAGCGCTTCGGCGGCATGGAGGCGCTGCCCGAGCCCTACATGGACATCGGCTTCATGACGATGATCCGGAAGCGCGCCGGCTGGCTCTGCGCGCTGTTCCTCTCCGAGATGCTGACCGCCTCGGCGATGCAGGGATTTGAGGGCGAGCTCGAGAAGGCGATCGTCCTGACGCTGTTCATCCCGCTGATCATGAGCTCGGGCGGCAATTCCGGCAGCCAGGCGACCTCGCTGCTGATCCGCGCGCTGGCGCTGCACCAGATCCGCCTGCGCGACTGGTGGCGGGTGGCCCTGCGCGAGCTGCCCACCGGCCTCGTGCTCGGCGGCATCCTCGGGGTGATCGCCGTGGTGCGGATCGCGATCTGGCAGAAGACCGGCCTGTACGATTACGGCGAGCACTGGCCGCTGGTGGCGGCGACCGTCGGCGGCGCGCTCGTCGGCATCGTCACCTTCGGGTCGCTGTCCGGCTCGATGCTGCCGTTCCTGCTGCAACGGCTCGGCTTCGACCCGGCGACCGCCTCGGCGCCCTTCGTGGCGACGCTCGTCGACGTGACCGGCCTCGTCATCTACTTCTCGGTGGCGTTGCTGATCCTGCGCGGCACGCTGCTCTAGCGCCGCGTCCGCTGCCGTTGCCGACCGGTCGGCAACGGAAACTTCGCAGTCCGGGCCGACGTAGGGCGGACGATGCAGGCGTCGTCCACGAAGGCGCCGCCGGCAAGACGTGACTTCGGAGCGCGACCGTGACCCTGCCCCTGCTGAGCCGCCCGGTCCTCGACGACCTCGGCGGCGTGATCGGCGCCGAGAAGCTCCGGCGCCTGATCGTCCGGTTCACGGATAGCCTGCGCACTGCGTTCCCGGCCGGAAGCCGCCCGCCGGGCGATATCGCGCGGGAGGCGCACACCCTGATCTCGATGTCGGGCATGCTCGGCTGCGAGCGGCTGTCCACGGCCTGCCGGGCTCTCGAAGCGGAGGCGAAGGACGGCGCCGACCTGGCGCCCGCGCTCGTCGAGATCCGCGACCTGCGCGACGAGACCGTGCGCGCGCTGGAAGACGTCGCGCAAACGTCCTGACGCTGCGCCGCGTATTCAGTTTCGTGACGATCGGCATGCCACGGTCGCGCGGAACGGGTTCTGGGTGAGCGGGATGATGGTGGCGACGACGCAGATGCCGGAACGACGGAGGGTCGGCCTCGTGCCGAATCGCCTCGCCGGCCGGCTGCCGCAAGCGCTCGTGGCGACGGGGGGCCTCGTCTTCCTCGCGCTCGTTTGGCTCGGCCTGCTGTTCCATCTTGAGCAGCGCCGCGAGGGCGAAATGCTCCAGGCGCGGCGCGACGTGCTGAACCTGTCGATCGCGCTGGCCGAGCAGGTCTCGCGCCTGATCGAGGGCGTCGACCAGGTGATGCGCCTGATCGAGGCCGACTACGCCGACGATCCCGAGACCTTCGATTTCGCCCGCTGGTCGAAGCGCGCCACGATGCTGGCCGAGAGCGCGCGCCAGATCGCGATCTTCGACGCGAACGGCGACCTCGTAGCCACGCGCGACGCCGTGCCCTCCGCCCTCAGCAGGACCAACGTCGCGGACAGGCCCTACTTCCGGTCGCTGGCCGACAATCCCGAAGCCGGCCTCTATGTCGGGCGCACCATCCGCGGCCGCCTGATGGATACCTTCACCTTCAACCTCGCGCGCCGGCTGACGCGCCCGGACGGCAGCTTCGGCGGCGTCCTCATGGTGGCCGTCGACCCGGACTACCTCGCCCGGCGCTTCAAGGCGCTCGACGTCGGCGCCGACGCGGTCGTCGGGCTGTTCGGCCGCGACGGCTACGTCCGTATCCGCGAGCCGGCGATGCCGGGCATGTACGAGCGCGACCTGTCCCGGCGGCTCGACGGTCAGGGCCTGTTCGCGCGCCTGTCCGAGGCGCCGGCGGGAACCTACGCGGTCGAGAGCGGCCTCGACGGGCGCGCGCGCATCTTCGGATATCGCGCCACGGAGAACCTTCCGCTCGTCGTCACGGTCGGCAAGTCGGTGGAGGTCGTGCTCGCGCCGCTCGTCGCGGAGCGGCGCAACGCGCTGGCGGTCGGCGCGGTCGCGAGCGCGGTCATCCTGCTCGGATGCCTGGTGCTGCTGCGCGAGCTCGAGCGCCGGCGGCGGCGCGAGGCGCTGCTGGTCGAGACCCACCGTGCCCTCGGCGAGGCCGAGACGCTGTTCCGCGGCGTGTTCGAAAACGCCACCGACCACCTCTTCGTCCACGCCGTCGCGGCCGATGGCAGCTTCGCCCTCGAGACCCTGAACCCGAGCGCCGCCGCGCTGATCGGGCACTCGCAGCAGGCCGTCCGCGGCAAGACCCCGGAAGAGGTGATGCCGCCCGACATGGCCGCGATCGTGCGGGCCGACATCGAGGGTGTGATCCGCTCCGGCGAGCCAGCGCGGCGCCAGGAGGAGCGGGTCGGCGGCGACGGGACCCACCGCTTCGAGGTGATCTTGGTGCCCCTGCGCGAGGCCGGCGGCCGCCGCGTGGCGCGCGTCTTCATCAGCGTGCGCGACATCACCCATCTGCGCCGGGCCGAGGAGGCGATCGCGCTGAGCGAGGCGCGCTACCGCCTGCTCGCCGACAACGCCAGCGACATGATCGTCCAGGTCGGCCTCGACGGGCGGCGGATCTACGCGTCGCCGGCCTCGCACGCGCTCCTGGGCTTGGCGCCGCAGGACCTCGTCGGGACGCGGCCGGAGGACGAGGCCCATCCCGACGATGCAGGCGCGCTCTCGGCGATGATCGGCCGCCTCTCGGGAGGCGAGGCCGAGACCGCGGTGGCGACTTATCGCCTGCGCCGGGGCGACCGCTCCTACATCTGGGTCGAGGGCTCGTGGCGCCTGGTGCGGGACGCCGCCGGCCGACCCACCGGCTTCGTCGCCTCGGTCCGCGACGTCGATGCGCGCCATCAGGCGGAGGATGCCTTGCGGTCGAGCGAGGCGCGCTACCGGGCGCTCGCCGACACGCTGCCGCAGCTCGTCTGGATCGTGCGGGCCGAGGATGGCCTGGCGGCCTACGTCAACCAGCGCTTCGAGGCCTATTACGGGCCGATCGGGACCGGCCTTGCCGAAAGGCTCGCGGCCAACCACCCGGACGATGCCGGGCGCATGGAGGCGGCCCGGGCGGCGGCCGTGCGCGACGGGCGCGGGCACGAGATCGAAGGCCGGCTGCGCCGGCACGACGGCACCTATCGCTGGCACAAGATCGTGATGATGCCAATCCGCGAGGCGGGCGCCATCGTCGGCTGGCTCGGCACCGCCCTCGACATCGACGACATCATCGCCGCGCGCCGGGCCCTGGAGGAGACCAGCGACCTGCTGCGCCTCGCCCAGGACGCGGCCGAGGCGGGCTCCTGGGACCTCGACCTCGTCGCCGGTTCCGTCCTGCTCTCGCCCGAGAGCGCGCGGCTGCACGGGCTGTCGAGCACCGAACCCCTGCGCATGCCGATCGAGGCTTGGAAGGCCCTGGTGATGCCCGAGGAGCGGGAGCGCGCCCTGGCGGACGCCGCCGAGGCGATCGCCTCGCGCCGCAGCTTCGTGATGGAGTTCAGGATCACGGGCGGCGACGGCGTCGAGCGCTGGCTGCAGAGCATCGGCCGCGCCTACTACGATCCCGCCGGGCGGCCCGTGCGGGTGATCGGCCTGAACCTCGACGCGACCGATCGCAAGCAGGCCGAGCTCGCGCTGCAGGCGGCCAAGACCGCCGCGGAGGCCGCGCGCCTGGAAGCCGAGCGCGCGAGCCTCGCCAAGACCGACTTCCTCGCCGCGATGTCCCACGAGATCCGCACCCCGCTGAACGCGGTGATCGGCTTCACCGACCTGCTGGCGCGCTCCGAGCGGCTGGCGCCCGACCTGCAGCGCCACGCCGAGCTGGCGCGCTCGTCGGGTTCCGCCCTGCTCACCGTGGTCAACGACATCCTCGACTTCTCGAAGGTCGAGGCTGGGGCGATCGATCTCGAGCAGCGCGCCTTTGCGCCGGCGGCGCTGGCCGACAACGGCCTCTCGATCGTGCGCGGGCTCGCCTCCGCGAAGGGTCTCACCGTGATCGGCCGGATCGACCCGGACCTGCCGCCCAGCCTCGTCGGCGACGAGGCCCGGCTGCGCCAGATCCTGCTCAACCTCCTGAACAACGCGGTGAAGTTCACCCGGCGCGGCAGCGTCACCCTCGCGGTGCGCCATGCCGGCACCACGCCCGCCGGCGAGACCATCCGTTTCAGCGTCAGCGATACCGGCATCGGCATCCCGCAGGCCAAGCAGCATCGGCTGTTCGAGCGCTTCTCGCAGGTCGACAATTCGGTGAGCCGCGATTTCGGCGGGACCGGCCTCGGCCTCGCGATCTGCCGGCGCCTCGTCGAGCTGATGGGCGGGACGATCGGCGTCGCCTCCGACGACGGCGAGGGCTCGACCTTCTGGTTCACGGTGACGCTGCCGCGCGGCGTCGACGTCGACGCACCCACCGCCGTGCCGGCCGTCGTCGCGTCGCACGCCACCGGGCACATCCTCCTGGTCGAGGACGTCGAGATCAACCAGGAGCTGGCGCGGCTGGTGCTGGAGGCCGCCGGCCACACCGTCGACGTGGTCGCCGACGGCGCCGCCGCCGTGATGGCGGTGGAGGACGGCGCGTTCGACCTCGTGCTGATGGATGTGCAGATGCCGGGCATGGACGGCATCACCGCGACGCGGATGATCCGCCGCCTGAAAGGCCCGGCGGCGAACGTGCCGGTGATCGCGATGACCGCCAACGTGCTGCCGGCCGAGGTGCGCCAGTTCCGCGAGGCCGGCATGGACGACCACGTCGGCAAGCCGTTCGACCGCGCGGTCCTCTACGCCGCCATCGCGCGCTGGCTTCCGGGCCGCGACGCCGCGCCGGTGCGGCGGGCGGTGAACGGCTGACCCGGATCGCGGCCGCGGTGCCTGCGTCGATCGCCCTGCCCTGCCGCCCGCCCTACGACTGGCCGGCGATGCGCGACTTCCTCGCCGGCCGGGCGATCCCCGGGATCGAGGCGGTGGGCCCGGATCGTTACGCGCGCACCATCGCCGTCGCAGGGCGAACCGGATCGATCGCGATCACGCCCGGCGGCGATGGGCTCGTCGCGATCGTGACGGGCGTGGCGGAGGCCGAGCTTCCCGGAATCGCGGCCCGGCTCCGGCGCCTGTTCGATTGCGACGCCGACCCGGCGGCGATCGGCGCGCATCTCGCGACCGATCCTCGTCTCGCGCCCCTCGTCGCCGCGCGGCCCGGCTTGCGGGTGCCGGGGGCCTGGGACGGGTTCGAGCTCGGCGTCCGCGCGATCCTCGGGCAGCAGGTCTCTGTGGCGGCCGCGACCCGGCTCGCCGGTCGGCTCGTCGCCGAGCTCGGAACGCCCCTCCCGGCCCGCGCCGAACCCGGCCTGACCCATGTCTTCCCGACCGCCGAGCGGGTGGCCGCGGCGGACGTCGCGCAGATCCTGACGATGCCGCGTGCGCGCGGCGCCGCGATCCGGGCGCTCGCGACGCCGAGCCCGATCCGTTCGCACCCGACCAGGACCTCGCCACCGCCGTCGCCCGCCTGACCGCGATCCGCGGGATCGGGCCTTGGACGGCGCAGTACATCGCGATGCGGGCGTTGCGCGCGCCGGACGCGTTTCCGCCCGGGGACGTCGGCCTGCTGCGGGCCCTCGATGGCGGCGCCGGGCGCCCGAGCCCGGCGGAGCTGCTGCTGCGCGCCGAAGGCTGGCGCCCGTACCGCGCCTACGCGGCGTTGCACCTCTGGGCGGTCGATGCGGCGCGGCCGGCGGATTGAGGAGGACGCCGTGCGCGCCAGGATGCCCGCCGGATTCGAGAGCAAGGGACGGGATGCGGCCCGTGAGCGAGCAGCGCATGACGGGGAGACCGCGCGGGCCGCATCCGGTCCCGATCATCGATGAGGCTGCGATGCCGACGACCGAGGCCACCCGTCCCGATCTCTCAGCGGATGCCATGCGGCGCGAAGCCGTGTCGGCGCGAGACGCGGCGTACGATGGCCGCTTCGTCTACTCGGTCCGCAGCACCGGCGTGTATTGCCGACCGAGCTGCCCGTCGCGCGCGGCGCGTCCCGAGAACGTCGCGTTCCACGCCACCTGCGCCGAGGCCGAGGATGCGGGCTTCCGTCCGTGCAGGCGCTGCCGGCCGAACGAGGCGTCGCCCGATGCGAGGCGCGCTGGGGCGATCGCCGGCGCCTGCCGCCTGATCGACGAGGCCGAATCGCTGCCCGCGCTCGCTGTTCTCGCCCGCGCAGCCGGGATGAGCCCGTTCCACTTCCATCGGGTGTTCAAAGCGACGACCGGCGTGACGCCGAAGGCCTACGGCGAGGCCCGCCGGGCCGAACGGATGGCGAAGACCCTGCCGAGGGCCAGCAGCGTCACGCACGCGGTCTACGAGGCGGGCTACGGGGCGGCGAGCCGCTTCTACGCCGGGGCCGGCGAGCGGCTCGGCATGGCGCCCGCCGCCTACCGCAAGGGTGGGACCGGCGAGACCATCCGCTTCGCGGTCGGCCCGTGCAGCCTCGGCGCGATCCTCGTCGCGGCTACCGCCCGCGGCGTCTGCGCGATCCTGCTCGGCGACGATCCGGACGCGCTGCTGCGCGACCTGGAGGACCGCTTTCCGAACGCGACGCTCGCCGGCGGCGACGCCGCATTCGAGGCGCTGGTCGCGCAGGTCGTCGGCCTGGTCGAAGCGCCGGGGCGGCTGGTGGACCTCCCCCTCGACATCGGCGGCACGGCCTTCCAGCAGCGCGTCTGGGACGCCCTGCGCAGGATCCCGGCGGGGACGACCGCGAGCTACGCCGAGATCGCCCGGAGCCTCGGCACGCCGGCGGCGGTGCGGGCC
>NZ_VRVH01000015.1:0-44263 GCF_008040095.1 Methylobacterium sp. WL6
CGCCCGCGAGGCGGCCCGCGCGGCGATCACCCGGCAGGCCGAGGCGCTGGTGCGCGACGACGCCGCCACCGCCTACGCCCAGGCAGCCCCGGCGATCCAGGGCATGTTCCCGACCGCCGACGTGTTCCTCGGCATGGTGCGCAACAACTACCGGCCGGTCTATCGGCACCGCACCTTCGTGTTCGGGCAGATGCAGGACCTCGGCGACGGGGCGCTCTCGCAGGACGTGGCGATCCAGGACGAGGACGGCGTCGACTGGACCGCCGTCTACAGCCTCGAGCGCGGCGCCGACGGAGCGTGGCGCATCAGCGGCTGCCGGCTGGTCAAGGCCGAGGGCACGAACGCCTGAACCCGCCTCGGCGGTCTTCGACACGCCCGACCGCATCGTGTAGAGGGGGCGCCTTCCCCGGAGGCCCCCGTGCTGCACGTCTCGACCCGCGGATCCGCCGCGCCGCTCTCGTTCTCCGATGCCCTGCTCGCCGGGCTCGCCCGCGACGGCGGCCTCTACGTGCCGGAGGCGTGGCCGACCTTGTCCGCGAGCGAGATCGCGGGGCTGGCCGGCAAGCGCTACGCCGACGCCGCCAAGCTGGTGCTGCGCCCCCTGATCGACGGCGAGATCGCGGATGCCGACCTCGACCGGATGATCGAGGAGGCCTACGCCACCTTCCGCCACCCGGCGATCTGCCCGCTGACCCAGCTCGACGACAACCTGTTCCTGCTCGAGCTCTTCCACGGCCCGACGCTCGCGTTCAAGGACGTGGCGATGCAGCTGCTCGGGCGGCTGATGGACCACGTGCTCCGCGCCCGCGGCAGCCGCGCCACCATCGTCGGCGCGACCTCGGGCGACACCGGCAGCGCCGCGGTCGAGGCCTTCGGCGGGCTGGACCAAGTCGACATCTTCATCCTGTTCCCGCACGGCCGCGTCTCGGAGGTGCAGCGCCGGCAGATGACCTCGGTCGACGCGCCGAACGTCCACGCGCTCGCGGTCGACGGTAACTTCGACGACTGCCAGAACATGGTGAAGGCCATGTTCCAGCACGCCGACTTCGCCGACGCGGTGAAGCTCTCGGGCGTCAACTCGATCAACTGGGCCCGCGTCGCGGCGCAGGCCGTGTACTACTTCACCAGCGCGGTCGCGCTCGGCGCGCCGCACCGCAAGGTGTCGTTCGCGGTGCCGACCGGCAACTTCGGCGACGTGCTGGCCGGCTGGGTCGCCAAGCGCATGGGGCTGCCGATCAAGCGCCTGATGATCGGCACCAACGCCAACGACATCCTGGCGCGCACGCTCGAGCACGGCGTCTACGAGCTGCGCGGCGTCCAGGCCACGACCTCGCCCTCGATGGACATCCAGATCTCGTCGAACTTCGAGCGGCTGCTGTTCGAGGCGCTCGATCGCGACGCCGCCTCGCTCGGCCGCCTCATGTCCGGGCTCAAGCAGTCCGGCGGCTTCAGCCTCGACGAGGGAGTGCTCGCCAAGGTGCGTGCCGAGTTCGACGCCACCGCCGTGTCGGAGCCCGACGTGATGGACGAGATCGCCCAGACCCACGCCGCCACCGGGCACGTGCTCGATCCCCACAGCGCCATCGGCGTGCGGGCCGCCCGCCGCCTGCTGCGGCAGGACCCGGCGACCCCGGTGGTGGCGCTGGCGACCGCGCACGCCGCCAAGTTCCCCGATGCGGTGAGCCGCGCCACCGGCGGCCTTCGCCCCGCCCTCCCCCCGCATCTCGCCGACCTGATGGACCGGCCCGAGCGCATGACGCGGGTCGGCAACGACCAGGCCGCGGTCGAGGCCCTGATCCGCGACCGCGCGCGCATCACGAGGGGCGCATGAACCAGCACTTCGCCACCCACGCCGCCTCCCCGGGCCTGCGCATCACCACCCTCGACAACGGCGTCACCGTCGCGACCGAAGCGATGCCGGGCGTGGCCACCGCGACGCTCGGCGTCTGGGTCGGGGCGGGATCGCGCCACGAGCGCCCGGACGAGAACGGCCTGAGCCACCTCATCGAGCACATGGCGTTCAAGGGCACGCGCACGCGCTCGGCCCGGGCCATCGCCGAGGACATCGAGAACCTCGGCGGCGAGATCAACGCCGCGACCTCGGCCGAGGGCACGAGCTACACCGCGCGGGTGCTCGGCGAGGATGTCGGCACCGCGCTCGACGTGCTCGGCGACATCCTGACCGATTCCGTGTTCGACGCGGGTGAGCTCGCCCGCGAGAAGGGCGTGATCCTGCAGGAACATGCCGGGATCGAGGACACGCCGGACGACGTGGTCTACGACGCCTTCACCGAGGCCGCCTTCCCCGGGCAGCCGATCGGTCGCCCGATCATCGGCCGGCCCGAGACCATCCGGAGCTTCGACGAGGCCGGCATCCGCGCCTACCTCGCCCGCGAATACACCCCCGACCGCTTCGTGGTCGCCGCCGCCGGCGCCGTCGAGCACGAGGCCTTCGTCGCGTCGGCCGAGCGCCATTTCGGCGCCATGCCGAGGTCGAGCGCGCCCGAAGCGATCCCCGGGACCTATGCCGGCGGCGAGCGGCGCATGCCGAAGAAGCTCGAGCAGGCCAACGTGGTGATCGGCCTGCCCGGCCTGTCGTTCCGCGACGACGCCTACTACGCGCTGCACATGTTCTCGCAGGTGCTCGGCGGCGGGCTGACCTCGCGGCTCTGGCAGGAGGTGCGCGAGACCCGTGGCCTCGCCTACGAGATCCAGGCGTTTCACTGGCCGTTCTCCGATTGCGGGCTGTTCGGCATCGGCGCGGCGACCTCCGGCGCGGACCTGCCTGAGCTTGTCGAGGTGACGCTGTCGGCGACCGCGCGCGCGGCACGCGACCTCGACACCGTCGAGATCGCCCGCGCCAAGGCCCAGCTGAAGGTCTCGCTGCTCTCCGCGCTGGAGACGCCCGGCGGCCGGATCGAGCGCAACGCGCGCCAGATCCTCGCCTGGGGCCGCGTGATCCCGGCCGAGGAGGTGATCGCCAAGGTCGACGCCGTCACGGTGGACCACGTGCGCGCGGCCGGCCTCGCGGTCCTCGCCGGGGCGCCGACGCTCGCCGCCATCGGCCCGATCAAGAAGCTCCCGTCCCTCGACCGGATCACGGCGGTGCTGCGCGCCGCCTGAGCGAGACCGGGGACGACACGCCCGCGCTGCGACCGAAAACTTGTTTTGGCCGCAAAAGCGGGCGATCCCCGGCCCGGACGATCGCGTATGCCAGCGGTGGGTGACGCCGGCCGCCGGGCCTCTGCCGCCTTGCTCCAGGTTAATCCCGCCTCTACCACTGCGCGGAACCTGAGCCGTACTCGCCGCCGTACCCGGCCGGAACACTCGCCCGTTGCGCATCCTCGCCCTTTATCTCGCACTCTTCTGCGGCCTTCTGCTCAGCGGTTCCGCTCGGGCCGTGGAGGCGGTGCGGGTCACCCTCGACGCGCCGGTGATCGACCTGACGACGGCGATCGAGCGCTACCGCTCGGACGGCGACCTGATCCAGATCTCGACGGCACCGGGCAAGGACGGCATCGTCCGCCGCATCGTCGTGAAGGCGCGCGATGCCGGCGCGCGGCCCGACTGGATGGTGTTCGCGCTCACCAACGACACCGACGAGCAGATCGAGCGCATCCTCGTCGCGCCGCATTTCCGGCTGGTCGATTCCGGCGTGGTCTGGCCCGATCTCGGCGGCTCGCGCATCGCGGCGATCACCGCGAGCCAGGGCATCCGGCCCGAGCGCAACGAGAACCCGGAAGCCGACGAGTTCGTCATCACCCTCGATCCCGGCACGACGATCACCTACGTCGCCGAGCTGCGCGGCCCGAACATCCCGCAGGTGCACCTCTGGGATCAGGACGCCTACCGCAAGAAGGCCGCCGGCCTGACGCTCTACAAGGGCATCATCATCGGCATCAGCGGCCTGCTGGCGCTGTTCCTCACCATCGTCTTCGTGGTCAAGGGCGCGATCATCTTCCCCGCGGCGGCCGCGCTTGCGTGGTCGGTCCTCGCCTATGCCTGCATCGATTTCGGGTTCCTGCAGCGGGTCTTCCCGGTCACCGAGCTGGCGGAGCGGGTCTACCGCGCCTCGGCGGAGGCGGTGCTGGCCGCGACGCTGCTGGTGTTCCTGTTCGCCTACCTCAACCTCTCGCGCTGGCACGTGCGCTACAGCCACGTCGCGTTCTTCTGGCTGACCTTCCTGGCAGGGCTTGTCGGCCTCGCCCTGTTCGATCCGCCGGTGGCGGCGGGCGTCGCGCGCATCTCGATCGCCGCGGTCGCCGGGGTCGGGCTGCTGCTGATCGCCTACCTCGCCGCCCATAACGGCTACGACCGCGCCATCCTGCTCGTCCCGACCTGGACGCTGCTCGTCGTCTGGGTCACGGCCGCCGGCTTCGCGGTGACCGGCCAGATCGGCAGCGAGCTGACCCAGCCGGCGCTGATCGGCGGCCTCGTGCTGATCGTCATGCTGATCGGCTTCACGGTGATGCAGCACGCCTTCGCCGGCGGCGGCCTCACACACGCCCTCGTCTCCGACACCGAACGGCGGGCGCTGGCGCTCACCGGCGCCGGCGACGTGGTGTTCGACTGGGACGTGCCGGGCGACCGGGTCTTCGCCGGCCAGGAGATCGAGGTCCAGCTCGGCCTCAAGCGCGGCGCATTGGAAGGGCCGGCCGCGAACTGGCTCGGGCTGCTGCACCCGTTCGACATCGAGCGCTACTCGGCCACCCTCGACACCATGATCGAGGAGCGGCGCGGCCGCATCGTCCACGATTTCCGCCTGCGCACCTCGGGCGGGGCCTATTACTGGTACCGCCTCAAGGCCCGCCCGGTGATCGGCAACGACGGCGAGGTGATCCGCATCGTCGGCACCATCGCCGACGTCACCGAGATCAAGACCGCCGAGGAGCGCCTCCTGCACGACGCCGTGCACGACAGCCTCACCGGCCTGCCGAACCGCGAGCTGTTCGGCGACCGTCTCGATGCCGCGATCGCCTTCGCGAGCCAGGACCCGCGGCTGAAGCCGACGGTGATCGTCCTCGACATCGACCGGTTCAAGGGCATCAACGACGCGATCGGCCTCTCGGCCGGCGACTCGATCCTGCTCACGCTGTCGCGCCGCCTCGGCCGCCTGCTGCGGCCGCAGGACACGCTGGCGCGCGTGGCCGGCGACGAGTTCGCGGTCATCCTGTTGTCGGAACGTGATTCGGACCGCATCCTGGCCTTCGCGGAGATGATCCGCCGCGCCATCGCGACGCCGATCACCTATGCCGACCGCGAGATCTTCCTCACCGTCTCGATCGGCCTCGCGCTGCACGAGACCGGCGCCAGCCTCAAGCGCGACGAGGTGTTCAAGAACGCCGAGACCGCGATGGTCCAGGCCAAGCGCGGCGGCGGCGATCGCATCGAGGTGTTCCGCGCCGACATGCGCGCCGAGCGCTCGGACCGGCTGATGCTGGAGAGCGACCTCCGCCGCTCGCTCGAGCGCAACGAGATGAAGGTGCTGTTCCAGCCGGTCGTCCGCCTGGAGGACCGCACGGTGGCCGGCTTCGAGGCGATCCTGCGCTGGGATCACCCCAAGCTCGGGCGCATCCCGCCGGCCACCTTCATGCCGGTCGCGGAAGAGAGCGGGTTCGTCGTCAACCTCGGGATCTTCGCCCTCGAACGGACCGCGCTGGAGCTCGCCGCATGGCAGCGCTCGCTCGAGGTCGACCCGCCGATCTTCGCCTCGGTCAACGTCTCGTCGCGCCAGCTGCTGCGGCACGACCTGCTGCACGACGTGAAGACGGTGCTCGCCCGCTCCGGCGTGATCCCGGGCTCGCTCAAGCTCGAGCTCACCGAGAGCCTGGTGATGGAGAACCCCGAATACGCCGCGCAGATGCTGACCCGCATCCACGATCTCGGCGCCGGGCTCTCGCTCGACGATTTCGGCACCGGCTACTCGGCGCTGTCCTACCTGCAGCGCTTCCCCTTCGACACGATCAAGATCGACCAGTCCTTCGTCCGCCAGATGGCCTCGGGCAAGACGGCGATCCTGCGCTCGATCGTGCGGATGGCCAACGAGCTCAACCTCGCCATCGTCGCCGAGGGTGCGGAGTCCGAGGCCGACGCCCAGGCCTTGGCCGAGCTCGGCTGCGACTACGCGCAGGGCTACGCCTTCGGCGAGCCGATGACGATGCTGCAGGCCCGCCAGCTCGTGGGGGCGGCACCGGAAGCCGCCTGATCGCGGTTTCATCCCCAGGTCGATTGCTCCGGCGTCCCGAACTCTTGCACCCCCGTCCCGTGGTCGCCCTTCGCGTTGAAGCTAAGCTTTCGGCACCCTACGGCTCGATCGCCGGCCGATCCCGCAGAACCATGCGCGGACGGAGGGCCGATGGGGCTGTCGACATCATGAAAAAACTTCTCTTCTCCGCCGAAGGCCGGATCGGGCGCGCGACCTTCTGGAAGGGCATCCTAGGCTCGGTGCTCGGCGCCATCATCGTCGCGTCCGCGCTGAACTACGTGCTGGCCCAGATGATCCCGAACGAGGCCGCCGCAGGGGAAGGCTTCAAGGTCGATGGGCCGGCAGCGATCCCGTTCGTAATCCTGAACCTCCTCACCACGGTCTTCATCGTCTGGTCGTCGGTCTGCCTCGGGATCAAGCGCTACCACGACCGCGACAAGCCCGGCGTCTGGGTGCTGCTCTCGCTCATTCCGCTCGGCAACCTCTGGTACTTTATCGAGACCGGGTTCCTGCGGGGCACGGTCGGCCCGAACACGTTCGGCCCCGACCCGCGCGGCCGCGGCCTCGCGACGTCCGCGGGCCTGTCTCCGGCGATCTGACGCCGCTTGATCGACGCTGCGACGATCCCGAATCGGTGACGTCGCAGCGTTTCCGCGCGACGATGCGCACCCATTTCGGTCGAAGACGGGTGCGCAGCCGAATTTCCTGAGGCGGACGGGCGCCATGCTCGCCCGCCGCCGCCCGGAGGAATCGGCGCGTGACAACCGCGATTTAAGCCTCCCTTAACCATGCCGACGGAAGGTTGTGTGGAGAAATGGCAGGGCGCACGACGCCCCTGCCGCGTGCTGGAGAACGGTGATGGCCGAAGCGGCAAGGCGGTTTCGCGAGACGAGCGGATCCGATGTGGTACGCCGGCTGATCGCGCGCCCGATCCGCCTCGACGCGCCGCGCAGCGCCGCGCCGACCGCGTACGCCATGCCGGCTTATGAGCCGGCCGACGCCCAGCTCGAGGCCGCGTTCGCCACCTCGGAGCACGAGATGGCGGCCCTCGAAGACCTCGAATTCCAGGACGAGACCTTCGAAGGCGAGCCCGAGGAGGACGTCGTCGAGCGACTTCAGGCCGAGATGGCGGTGATGAAGGCCATCCTGATGGCCGAGCGGGCCGAGGCGGCTTCCCTGCGCGCCCGCATGGCGCTGCACGTTGAGCCGGAGCCGATCGGCGCGGAGGCGCGTGCCACCCGCGAGCGCTGGGCCGGCATGGTCGATCGCCTGCTGATGTCCCCGCGCTGATCGCCGCCATCCTCATGACATTCGGGAGACGACCATGAGCGCGCGGTGCTCGCTCGTCGTCAACGGCAAGTCCGTCCGCATCGCCACCGGCGACACCCCGCTCGATGCGGCGGTCGCCGACGGCATGATCGCGACCGCCCAGGCGACCCACGGCGCCGCCGTTCCGGGACAGGGAGCGACTCCCGGGGCGCGCCGCGTCCCGGGCCGCCGCGAGCGGGTCGACCCGATCAAGCTGGCGCTTCCGGCCGGCCCGTCGATCCACGCGCATGCGGAGGAGCCGGCCCCGGCGGTCGCGATGCGCACCGGCACCGTCACCGAGGTCCGCGCGCTCACCGCGCATGTGATCGAGCTCGTCGTCACGGTGAGCAAGGACCTGCCGCTCGGACCCGGCGCCCAGGTCGCGCTCGCGCTCGACGGCGTCGGCCTGCGCACCCTGTGCCCGACGCTGCGCGTCGACGGCTCGGCGGAACTCAACGAGCTGGTGTTCCACCTCGCGCGGGACGAGGACGGCTGGTCGCTCGCCGATTCGCTGCCGCTGCATTCCGAGGTGAAGATTCGCGGCCCGGTCGGACGGGCGCAGTACCGCCCCGGCGGCGGGCGCCTCGTGCTGGTCTCGGCCGGCTGCGGCTTCGGGCAGATCTGGTCGATCGCCCGCGCCGCCCGCTACATCGAGCCGACCCGCGACCTCTGCGTCGTCGTCGGCGCGCGCGATCCGCTGGATCTCTACATGCGCGAGAGCCTGGAATGGCTGCGGGCCACGGGCGTCGGGCGCATCGTGCTCAGCGCCGACCGCAGCCGCCAGCGGCCGCCGGACGTGCGGCCGGGACCGCTCACCGCCCACCTGCCGGCTTTGCGCGCCACGGACGTGGTGCACGTGGCCGGCGACAGCTCGACGGTGGGCGCGGTGCAGGTTCTCGCGGCTGCCGTCGGCGCACGATGCTATCCGGTCCTGGTCGACGCGTAGATCGCCCAGGCGCCCGCCTCGTTCTCGCTTTGCGACACGAGCCACCCTGAGTCTGAGCGGCTGGCGTGTGCAGCGATTCTCTTGAAGGGGCCCGCCCTTCCCTCCCCCCTTAAGCGGGGGGAGGGAAAAACCGCGGCGAGAGGCGTTCCCCTAGACCTGCACCCGCCAGATCTCCTGCGCGTATTCCCGCATCGACCGGTCCGACGAGAACCAGGCCATCCGCGCCGTGTTGCGGATCGCCTTGGCCCACCAGCCGGCCTGGTCCTTCCAGGCGGCGTCGATCTCGCGCTGGACCCGCCAGTAATCGTCGAAGTCGACGGTGAGCAGGTACTGGTCGCGGTGGCGCAGGTCGTCGGTCAGCGGCCGGAAGCGGTTCGGCTCGTCCGGCGAGAACCGGCCCGAGGCGATCATGTCGAGGGCGGCGGCCAGGCGCGGCGAGGCCTGGATCGCGTCGCGCGCGTAGTTGGTCTCGGCGATGCGGGCCTGAACGCCGGCGGCGTCGAGCCCGAAGATGAAGATGTTGTCCGCACCGACATGGTCGCGGATCTCGATGTTGGCGCCGTCGAGCGTGCCGACCGTGAGCGCGCCGTTGAGCGCGAGCTTCATGTTGCCGGTGCCCGACGCCTCCATGCCCGCGGTCGAGATCTGCTCGGAGAGGTCGGCGGCCGGGATGATCGCCTCGGCGAGGCTCACCGAGTAGTTCGGCAGGAACACCACCTTCAGGCGGTCGGCGACCTCGGGGTCGTCGTTGACGGCCTTGGCCACGTCCAGCGCCAGCTTGATGATCAGCTTGGCCTGGCTGTAGCTCGGCGCCGCCTTGCCGCCGAAGATCTTGACGCGGGGCGTCCAGTCCTTGTGGGGCTCGGCCTTGATCGCCTGGTAGAGCGCCACCGTCTCGATGACGTTGAGAAGCTGGCGCTTGTATTCGTGGATGCGCTTGATCTGCACGTCGAACAGCGCCGAGGGGTCGACGTCGATCCCGGTGCGCTCGGCGATGATCCCGGCCAGCGCCTGCTTGCGGCTGAAGCGGGCCGCCGCGTAGCGCTTCACGAAGGCCGGATCCTCGGCGAAGGCGTCGAGCCCGCGCAGCAGGCCGGGATCGTCGAGGACGCCGGGCCCGACCGCTTCCACCGCGAGGCGGGTCAGGCCGGGATTGGCGTTGTGCAGCCAGCGGCGGAAGGTGATGCCGTTGGTCTTGTTGACGATCTTGTCGCCGTCGAGCGCGTGCAGGTCGCGGAACACCGTCGAGCGCATCAGATCGGTGTGGAGCGCCGAGACGCCGTTCACCCGGCGCGCGCCGTGGAAGGCCAGGTGCCCCATCCGCACCCGGCGCCCCTGCGATTCGTCGATCAGCGAGACCGAGGCGAGGTGGGCGGCGTCGTGGCGGCCGTGGCGGCCCTGCTCCTCAAGGTGCATCCAGTTGATCAGGTAGATGATCTGCATGTGGCGCGGCAGCAGCCGCTCCATCAGCTCCACCGGCCAGGTCTCGAGCGCCTCCGGCAGCAGGGTGTGGTTGGTGTAGTTCAGCGTGTTGGTCGTGACGTGCCAGGCATCGTCCCACTGCAGCCCGTGATCCTCCAGCAGGATGCGCATCAGCTCGGGCACGGCGATGGCCGGGTGCGTGTCGTTGAGCTGGATCGCGGCGTGGTCGTGCAGCGAGCGGACGTCTCCGCGCTCGGCCACGTGCCGCCGGACGAGGTCCTGCAGCGAGGCTGAGGTGAAGAAGTATTCCTGGCGCAGGCGCAGCTCCTGGCCGGCGGTCGACGAGTCGCTCGGGTACAGCACCCGCGAGATCGCCTCGGCGCGCATCCGGCTGGAGACCGCGCCGACGTGGTCGCCGCCGTTGAACTGCGCCAGATCGACCGGCGCCTCGCTCTCGGCCTTCCACAGGCGGAGCGTGTTCACCGTCTTTCCCCGCCAGCCGACGACGGGCACGTCGTGCGCCACCGCGAGCACCGTCTCGGCCGGATGCCAGTGCCGGCGGATCACGCCGTCCGAGACCGCCGCCATGGTGACGTGGCCGCCGAAGCCGATCGCGTAGGTCGCGTCCGGACGCACGAACTCCCAGGGGTTGCCCTCCGCGAGCCAGGTCTCGGGTGCCTCGCGCTGCCAGCCGTCCTCGAAGGTCTGGCGGAACAGGCCGTGGTCGTAGCGGATGCCGTAGCCGATCGCCGGGATGCCGATGCTCGCCATGCTCTCCATGAAGCAGGCGGCGAGGCGGCCGAGGCCGCCATTGCCCAGAGCCGCGTCGGGCTCGGCGCCCTCGACGGTGCCGAGGTCGACGCCCAGGCTCTGCAGGGCGGCACGCGTGGTCTCGACCAGGCCGAGATTGTTCATCGCGTCCGACAGGAGCCGGCCGATCAGGAATTCGAGGGAGAGATAGTAGACCCGCTTGTTCGGTACCGACGGGTCTGCGGCCTGGCAGGCGTCGATGATCCGGTCGCGCAGCGCGAGGGCGGTGGCCGCGAACCAGTCGCGCTCCCGTGCCGTCTCGGCAGACTTGCCGATCGCGTAGGCGAGCTTGGCGCGGATCGCTTCGCGGAGGTCGGCGACGGCATCGCCCGAGGCGGGCTGCGCCGGCTTGTCCCACACCTGCGGTTCACGGAACGGCACGGTGCTCGTCCGATCCGGCGCGTCGGATCGCTCGTCGCCGGGTACGGGTGCCAAGATAGCGTCTTTCAGCACGTGCAATCCCCCATCGTCGGCCCCGGCGCGTCTTCGCGTCTCGGGAGCGCCGCTTGCGTTCGTCGGCGGCGATCGACCCCTGTCCCGGATCGACGATCCTGCGGTCGCTCACCGGTCTTGTCGAGGCGTCGCTGGGGCTCCATCCCGTCGATGGCGGCGATCTGATTCGCCTTTGTGTCCTTTCAGACACAAGCACCGTCGCACCGAAACCCGACAGGACTTTGTCACGCCGGTGTTGAACTCCGGGTGAACCGTACCCCCGTCGCCTCCCGCCGGCGAAAACGCTAAAGCCGAGCCTGTCAACTTCGGGGATATCGCTCATGGCCGGCACGGTCTGGTGGAAGCGCGGCACGGTCTACCAAGTCTATCCGCGCTCCTTCCAGGACACGGTCGGCGACGGGATTGGCGACCTGCCCGGCATCACCGCCCGGCTCGAGCATCTCGCCTGGCTCGGGGTCGACGCGGTTTGGATCTCGCCCATCTACCCGTCGCCGATGGCCGACTACGGCTACGATGTGTCCGACTATTGCGGGATCGATCCGCTGTTCGGCACGCTGGCCGACTTCGACGCCCTGGTCGCGGAAGCGCATCGGCGGCGGCTGAAGGTGATTCTCGACTTCGTGCCGAACCACAGCGCGATCACGCATCCCTGGTTCGCGGAAAGCCGCGCGTCGCGCACGAACCCGCGGCGCGACTGGTACATCTGGCGCGATCCGGCCCCGGATGGTGGGCCGCCGAACAACTGGCTCAGCAACTTCGGCGGACCGGCCTGGACCCTCGATCCGGCCACCGGGCAATACTACTATCACGCCTTCCTAAAGGAGCAGCCCGACCTGAACTGGCGCAACCCGGCGGTGCGGACGGCGATGCACCACGCCCTCCGGTTCTGGCTCGAGCGCGGCGTCGACGGGTTCCGCGTCGACGTGATCTGGCACCTGATGAAGGATGCCGGATTCCGCGACAATCCGGCCAATCCCGACTTCTCGCCCGAGCAGCCGGAGATCAACCGCTTCGCCCAGGTCTACTCCGCCGACCGCCCCGAGGTGCTCGACGTCATCGCCGAGATGCGCGCGGTGCTGCGCCCCTACGGCGAGCGGGTGCTGATCGGCGAAATCTACCTGCCGATGGAGCGGCTAATGGCCTATTACGGCCCGGACCTCTCCGGCGCCGACATGCCGTTCAACTTCCAGCTGATCCAGACGCCGTGGAGCGCGGAGGCGGTATCCGACCTCGTCGAGAACTACGAAGCCGCGCTGCCCGACGGCGGCTGGCCGAACTGGGTGCTCGGCAACCACGACCAGCCGCGCATCGCGGCCCGCGTCGGGGCGGATCAGGCGCGGATCGCGGCGATGCTGCTGCTGACGCTGCGCGGCACGCCGACGCTGTATTACGGCGACGAGATCGGCTTGGCCCACGTGCCGATCCCGGCCGACCGCGTCCGCGATCCGTGGGAGCGGAACGAGCCTGGACACGGCCGCGATCCCGAGCGGACGCCGATGCAGTGGGACGGCGAGGTCCATGCCGGCTTCTCGACGGTGGAACCGTGGCTGCCGCTCTCCGGCGATGCGGCAACCCGGAACGTCGACGCGCTCCGCGACGATCCGACCTCGATCCTGACCCTGTACCGGCGCCTCCTCGCGCTGCGGCGCGAGCACGCGGCGCTTTCGGTCGGCGCGTATCGCGGCATCGCGACCGAAGCGGCCGACGTGTTCGCCTATGAGCGGTTCGGCGATGACGGCGCGTTCCGCATCCTGCTGAACTTCGGCGGCGCCTCGCACATGCTGGCCCTGCCCGCCGACGAGACCTGGACGGTGCTTCTCTCGACCCGCGGGCATCGTGGCGGCGATGGCGCGGTCGCTTCCATCGCGCTCGGGCCGGACGAGGGGCTGATCCTGCAGAAGCGCTGAAACCGCGAACCTAAATGCCGCAGTGCAATGCGATGAACCGCGCATTAACGATCTGCCTGGCCTAGATTGTGCGTCGCAGCGGAAACCCGGCGGAGCACGAGGGCGTTGGCAATGTCGAGATCGGCTGCGGATGGAACGGTGCGCCAGGACCGATCCGCACGGCGCGGAAACCCATCGATGGTCGAGCCCCACGCGTACCACCCGGCCGCCGCGAACCTCGATCGGCCGATCCTGACGCCGTCGCACGCCCTGCCCGACCTTCGCACCGCACTTCAGCCCCGCATCCTCTACGCGACGCCGGAGATGGCCGATTTCGTGAAGACCGGCGGTCTCGGCGAGGTCGCCGGCGCGCTGCCGCGGGCGCTGCGCAAGCACTACGACGTCCGCGTCCTGATCCCCGGCTACCGGCAGGTGGTCGACGCGTTTCCAAACATGCCCGTCGTGGCGCGGCTCGACGGCTTCGCCGGCGTCCCGCCCTGCGACCTCGGCCTCGTCGAGACCGGCGACGGACTACGCATCTACGTCCTGCTCAGCCCCAGCCTCTACGAGCGCGACGGGACCCCCTACGGCAACGCCGACGGCGACTTCCCCGACAACGACCTGCGCTTCGCCCGGCTGAGCCTCGCCGCCGCCGAGATCGCGCAGGGCGCCGACCCGGCCTGGGCGGCCGATCTCCTCCACCTCAACGATTGGCAGTCGGCCCTCGCCCCGGCCTATCTCGCCTGGCGCCGGATCCGCGTGCCGAGCGTGCTGACGATCCACAACCTCGCCTACCAGGGCCTGTTCCCGCGCGAGACGATGGCGCGCCTCGGCATGCCCGAGGACGCCTTCGACATGAACGGCGTCGAGTTCTACGGGCAGCTCTCGTTCCTCAAGGCCGGCCTGTACTACGCCACCCACGTCACCACCGTGAGCGAGACCTACGCCCGCGAGATCCTGACGCCGGACTTGGGCTGCGGACTCGACGGGCTGCTGCGCACGCGCGCGGCGCAGGGGCGGCTCGCCGGCATCCTCAACGGCATCGACGAGAGCTGGGACCCGCGCACCGATCCGCACCTCGCGACGCGGTTCGAGGCCGACGATTGGAAGGGCAAGCGCGCCAACGCGGAATCGGTGCGGCGCCAGTTCGGGCTCGCGGTCTCGCGCGGGCCGCTCTTCGCCATCGTCTCGCGGCTCGTGCACCAGAAGGGCATCGACCTCTCGATCCAGGCGGCCGAGACCATCGTCGCGGAGGGCGGGCAGCTCGTGGCCATCGGCCAGGGCGAGGCGCGGTTCGAGGATGCGCTGCGCGGCCTCGCCCGGCGGCACCCCGATTCGGTCGGCGTCCATGTCGGGTTCGAGGAGCGCGACGCGCGGCGGATGTTCGCCGGAAGCGACTTCCTGCTGATGCCGTCGCGTTTCGAGCCGTGCGGCCTCGCGCAGATGTACGCCCAGCGCTTCGGCTCGCTGCCGATCGTGCGCCGCACGGGCGGCCTCGCCGACACGGTCGAGGACGGCGTCACCGGCTTCACCTTCGCCGACACCTCGTCGAAGGGCTTCACCGGGGCCGTCCGCCGGGCGCTCGACACCTTCGGCCAGAAGAAGCGCCTGAACGCCATGCGCCGCACGGCGATGTCGCGCACCTTCGGCTGGGACGATGCCGCGGCCAATTACGGCACCCTCTACGGCCGCGCCTTCGGCAACGGCGCCGCCCTGCGCTGGCGCGCGGCCTGACCCGCGCCGCCGCTCACAAAGCCACGATCGGGACCACGACGAGGCCGAGGGCCGCGACGGCGACCGCCGCGTAGCGAACGAGGCGTCGTGGGTGCGCGGCGCCCGCCTCGGCATCCGGCCTCAGGACCAGCGCGAAGATCGGCAGGATCGGCAGCAGGTAGCGTCCCTGGGGCCCGTCGATGCGCGGATCGCCGACATTGGTCCAGCTGAGATACTGCGAGATCAGGACGAGCCACAGGGCGAGCGCGGCGGCGAGAACCAGCAGCGCGAGGGTGGCGCCGCTTCCAGGGGCTCGCCCGGTGCCGGCCAGGGCCGCCGCGAGGGCGAGAATCCACAGCGCGTGCAGCACCGCCGGAAGGTGGCGGTCGTGCCAGCGCAGGATGCCGACGACGCCCTCGGTCATCGTCGCGGCGTGCTTCACCGTCAGCAGGAAGCGCGACGGCACGGTCAGGAAGCGCATCGGCTCCGCGATCAGCACCCGAAGCTGCGCCGCCGGGTCGGTGCCGTGGAAGGTGGCCGGACGGTCGCCCGGCCAGAGCGGGCCGGCCTCGTAGGGCGGCCGTGGAACCGGGGTCGCGATCGTCGCGGTGGCATATGCGGTCCAGAGCACGGCCGGCAGGACGACCGCCACGACCACAGCCAGGCGCGAAAACAGGCCGGCGCCGATCCGGTGCCCGGTTCCGCGCGGGAGCGGCAGGAGCAGGATCAGCGCGATCGGAGCGTAGGGCGGCTTCGCCAGGAGGATCAGCGCGATCAGGATGGCGGCGCCGGCGAAGCGTCGCCGCGCCCGCGGGTCGTCCGGCTCATGGGTGAGCAGCGCGACGGCCAGGATCGCGACGGCGACGATCAGCCCGTCCTGGTTGAACGAGGCGGCGAGCGACAGGGTCATCGGCAACGCGAGGAGGGCGAACAGCCAGGCCCGGCCGCGGCGTGCCACCGCGAGGGCGCAGAGGCCGATCAGCGCATAGGCCGCCACGTCGAACAGGCGCCCGAGCCGGGCGGAGGCCCGGGCCGACAGGTCGAGGGCATGACCGATCCCGAGGCCGGCGGCCGACGGCAGGTAGAAGACGGGGAAATAGGTGGCGATCGTGTAGAGCGGCGCGAAGGCGCCGGTCCGGCGCCAGGGCCCGGTGCCGACGGCCGGATCGACGGGCGGCGCCGCGATCTTGGCGTTGTTCGGCATGCGGGTGCGCGCCAGCTCTTCCCAGACGGGATCGACCCGGACGCCCGCCGCCATCGCGGATCGCCCGTCGGGGCCGACGATGGTCTCGCGATGCCCGATGATCTGCCCGTCGACGAGGCTCGCCGCGCGCATGAGGTGGGCGGGCTCGTCCGCCACCTCGCCGAGGGGGATCGCCAGCGCCAGCGCTAGGCTGAGCGGCATCGCCAGGAGCAGGAACGCACCGAGCCAGAGACGGAGGTCGTCGGCTGCGCGGCCGGAAACCGAGCCGAGGGTCATCGCTCGGCGCCCTCGAACGGCCCGAGCGCGCTGCGCAGCCTCATCGTCAGGCCGAGGGTCGCCGCGATCCCGATCCCGAGGAGGATCGGCGAGAGCCATGCCGTTCCGCCGGTCGCGGCCAGGACGCCGCTGCGCCCGGCCGCGCCCGTGAGGACGCAGACGAAGAGGCCGGGCAAGGCTGCGAGCGTGCCGATGGCGTAGGCGCCCGCGTGCACGGTGGTGAGGCTCAGGGCGAAGCTCGTCGGCGCGAACGGCAGGATCGGCGACAGGCGGATCAGGCCGACCGCCTTCCAACCGTCGGCAACGATCATCCGGTCGATGGCAGCCAGCCGGCGGCCGCCCGAAACCCAGCCCGCTAGGTGCGGGCGGAGCCACGACCGGCCGATGGCGAAGCTCGCGCCCGCGCCGAGCAGCGTCCCCGCCGTCGCGAGGGCGAAACCGAGGCCGGGCCCGTAGAGCGCGCCCGCCGCCACGCCGATGAGGGAGGCCGGCAGGATCCCGACGGTGGCGACGAGGGTCTGCGCGAGGACGAGGCAGGCCCATCCGGCCACGCCGAAGGCCGCATCGGCGCTCATCGCTGCGTTGAGCAGGTCGAGGATCGTTCCGGGGAAGACCGCTCCGAGCACGATCGGGACCGCGATCGCAGCCAGCAGGACCCCGCCCGCCAGGACGAGGCGGGTACGTGCGGCGTTCATCGCCGCGGCGTCCCGGTTCGGGCGAAGAGCGGTTCCCGGCGGATCCCGAGGCGGTGCAGGCGGTAGGCGAAGGCCGTCCGCAGCACGCCGAAGCCGTAGACGACGCTGCGGCGGAAATTGATCGACGAGGCTTCGGGGAAGTACCGCGTCGGGCAGGAGATCTCGCCGATCC
The DNA here is from genome assembly GCF_008040095.1 of Methylobacterium sp. WL6. Taxonomy (NCBI): domain Bacteria; kingdom Pseudomonadati; phylum Pseudomonadota; class Alphaproteobacteria; order Hyphomicrobiales; family Methylobacteriaceae; genus Methylobacterium; species Methylobacterium sp. WL6. The sequence continues at coordinate 17,091 of NZ_VRVH01000015.1, forward strand.
GGAACTCGGCCTGCATCGCCAGGGCGAGCATCTGGTTGTCGAACACGAAGTCCTCCGAGCAGCGGTCGAGGGGGATCGTCTCGATCACCGTGCGGCTCCAGGCGCGGTAGCCGGAGTGATATTCCGAGAGCTTCTGGCCCATGAGGAGGTTCTGCAGCAGCGTCAGCACGCGGTTGGCGACGTACTTGTACCGCGGCATGCCCCCGACGAGGGCGCCCTTGCCGAGGATGCGGGAGGCGAGGACCGCATCGTACTCGCCCGAGACGATCATCGAGGCCATCGCGGTGACCAGGCGCGGCGCGTACTGGTAGTCGGGGTGGAGCATGACGACGATGTCGGCGCCCCGCGCCAGCGCCGCCTCGTAGCAGGTCTTCTGGTTGCCGCCGTAGCCGCGGTTGCGCTCGTGCCGGATGGTGTGGATGCCGAGGCCCTCGGCGATGAGGGCGGTCCGGTCGCGGCTCGCGTCGTCGATCAGGATGATATCGTCGACGATGTCCTTGGGGATGTCGTCGAACGTCTTCTGAAGAGTCGCGGCCGCGTTGTAGGCCGGGAGGACGACGGCGATCTTCTGTCCGTGAAGCATGGATCCTGCTGACGTCGGCGCGCGTCGGGACGGTCCGTCGCGCTTGTGGTCGGGTCAATCGGCGCGGCGCAGCCGCGCGAAGAGGGCGGGAACGGCGCCGCCGAGCAGCGCCGCCGCGTGGACGACCTGCCCGGCCTCGCGCAGCGACCGGCGACACAGTGCCAGGGCGAGGCGCAACGGGATCTGGACCGCGAAGGTCGCCGCCAGCAGGGCGAGGGCGGTCGCCGCACCCTGGTGCTTGGCCGCGTAGAGGATGCGGCTGCGCTGGATGTAGAACAGGCGCCGCGCCCTCACCTGCCGGGTCGTCCCCTGGCCGTCGTGCCGGACCGTCGCCTCGGCGACGTGGCGCACCGTGAAGCCCGCATCCCAGGCGCGGGCGCAGAGATCGACATCCTCGTAATAGACGTGGAAGCGCTCGTCGAAGCCGCCGAGCCGTTCGAACAGCGACCGGCGGATCAGCAGGAAGGCGCCCATCACCTGGTCGACCGGACCGGACGCGGCGTGGTCCCACTCCGTCATGAAATGCGTCGGCACCCGGCTCGGCATCACCCGGTCGAGATGAAGCTCCTGGCCGATCAGGCTGCCCACGGTCGGGCGCCTTGCGCACATCCGCTGCACACGGCCGGCTTCGTCGACCAGCTGTGCGCCGACGACGCCGACCGTCGGATCGGCTTCGAGTGCCGCCAGCGTCAGCCGCAGCGCATCCGGCCCGACCTCGGTGTCGGGGTTGAGGAACAGGATCGCCGGCGCCCGGCCGACCGCCGCGCCCTGGTTGCAGGCGCGCCCGAACCCGGCATTGTCGGCGTTCGCGATCACGGTGAGGCGCAGGTCCGGCCGCTCCAGGCCGTCGGCGGAGCCGTCGGTCGAGGCGTTGTCGACCACGACCACGTCCGTGGCGGGATCGTCGCCGGCGGCGGCCAGGCTGGCGAGGCAGGCGCGCACCAGAGCGCCGCCGTTCCAGTTGACGATCACGACGTCGATTGCGGGCGGTCGATCGGTGCGGGGCGTCGTCATGGCGCGTCGAAGGGGCGGCCGAGGCGACCGCGGAAGCCGTCGAGCACCGCCCCGGCCAGCCGCCGCAGCACCGCCGGGCGGTAGCCGCTGTCGCGCCAGTACAGGAGGGTCTGCACCGGGAGGTAGGCGACCTGGCGCAACTTCCACGGCAGCGGGATGTGCCGCAGGCGCCAGCCGTAGACGGAGTTGCGCAGGTAGGTCGCCATGCGGAACAGCGGCTGGCGCGGCGTCTCGATGCCGAGCGCGCGGATCGTGCCGCCGCCGACGCGGTGGCCGATCGCGGCGTCCTGCGCCATCCAGCAGCCGTAGCCCGCATCCCAGGCGCGAAAGCACCATTCGAGCTCGACCCCGTCGATGAAGTAGTCCGCCCGGAACGGCCCCACGGCGCGGAACGCCGCGACGTCGACGAGCGAGCCCGAGGTCGCAAGGAATTCCACCGGCACCAGCGTGCCGACGGCCGCCTGCCGGGGCCGGCGCCGAAACCGCGGCGGCTTGGCCTCGGCGTTTGCGCGGCCCGGCACCGGTCCGATCACCGCGCAGGGCCGATTCTCCGCACGGAGCCGCGTGCGGGCATCGGCGAGCGCGCCGATCATCTCCGGCCCGACCTGCGCATCCTGGTCGAGCAGGAGGACGCCGTCCGCGCCGACCCGCGTCGCGGCCTCGACGACGCCGTTGAGGGCGGCCGCGATGCCGACGTTGCTCCCGGCCGACAGCAAGCGCACGCCGGCCGCCTCGAGCTTCATCCGATCCACGGGGCCGAGGCCGCCATTGTCGAAGGCGAGGACCGGATGCCGGCTGCCGGCATAGCGTCGGACGATGTCGTCGACCTGGTCTCGGCTCGGGTGGAACAGGGTCAGGCCGATGGCCAGCATCACGCACATCCAGGACAGGCCGCGGCCGGCCTGCGGCCCGAGCCGATAACGGAAACGCACGCCCGAGGCGAGGCCCGGGCCGAGGCTCGGGCCCAGGCTCAGGTATAGGTGCGATCAACGCTGGCCGAAGGTCGGATCCTTGAACAGGTCCTTGTGCTCGCGGGGCTGCGAGCGCCAGTACTGCTTGGGCGCGCGCACCGTCTCGCCGAGCGCGGCCGCCGCGTGCCAGGGCCAGCGCGGATCATAGAGCAGGGCGCGCGCGAGCGAGATCGCGTCCGCCCGGCCCTCGGCGAGGATCGCCTCGGCCTGGTCCGCTTCGGTGATCAGCCCGACGGCGATGGTGGCGAGCCCGGTCTCGGCCTTGATCCGCTCGGCATAGGGCACCTGGTAGCCAGGCCCGAGCTTGATCGCCTGCTTCGGCGAGACGCCGCCGGTCGAGACATGGATCGCGGGGGCGCCGGCGCGCTTCAGGCGCTGGCCGAGCTCCACGGTCTCCTCGAGGTCCCAGCCGTCCTCGACCCAGTCGGTCGCCGAGACCCGCATCCACACCGGGTGGCCTGCGGGCACCACCGCCCGCACCGCCTCGAACAGCTCGAGCGGGAACCGCATCCGGTTCTCGAGGCTGCCGCCGTAGGCGTCGGTGCGCTGGTTGGCCAACGGCGAGAGGAACTGGTGCAGCAGGTAGCCGTGGGCGCCGTGCAGCTCGAACGCCTCGATCCCGAGGCGCACCGCGCGCTTGGCGGTCGCGACGAAGTCGTCGCGGATGCGCTTGAGGTCCGCGCCGTCGAGGGCGTGCGGGGCCATCTCGCCGTCGCCGTGTGCCAGGGCGGACGGGGCTTCGGTGCGCCAGCCGTAGGGATGATCCGGCGCGATCTGCTGGCCGCCGTCCCAGGGCGCCCGGCTCGACGCCTTGCGGCCGGCATGGGCGATCTGGATGCAGACCGGGATCGGCGCGTACTCGCGGATCGCCGCCAGAACCCGACCGAGCGCGCGCTCGCAGCCGTCGGAGTACAGCCCAAGGTCCCACGCGGTGATCCGCGCCTCGGGCGACACCGCCGTCGCCTCCAGCGTCAGCAGCCCGGCGCCCGACATCGCGAGCTGGCCGAGATGCATCATGTGCCAGTCGGTCGCCTCGCCGTCGCGGGCCGAGTACTGGCACATCGGCGCGATCAGGATGCGGTTCTCCAGCGTCATGTCATCGAGCGTCAGCGGTTCGAACAGGCGGGCGGTCATCGGCAACTCCGGGTTGCGGGGGCATCGGCTGTGTGCCGCACTCTCGGGACGGACGCCAGCTCGCCGCCTCATGCCGGCCCTTCGCGCCGTAGCAGGGGGCGGCTCACCCCTCCCCGATCCCGCGGGCCTTCAGGCTCTCGCCGATCTCGTCGAGCACGCCGGCATCGTCGATGGTCGCCGGCATGGTCCAGGGCTCGTGGTCGGCGATGCGCTTCATCGTGGCGCGCAGGATCTTGCCCGAGCGCGTCTTCGGCAGCCGCTGGACCGTCAGCGCCAGCTTGAACGCGGCCACGGGCCCGATCTCGTCGCGGACCTTGGCGACGAGCTCACGCTCGATCTCCGCCGGATCGCGCGCGACCTGGGCCTTGAGCACGACGAAGCCGCAGGGCGCCTCGCCCTTGAGCGCGTCGCGGATGCCGATGACGGCGCATTCGGCGACGTCGGGGTGGGCGGAGAGCACCGCCTCCATCCCGCCGGTGGAGAGGCGGTGGCCGGCGACGTTGATGATGTCGTCGGTCCGCCCGAGCACGGTGATGTAGCCGTCGGCGTCGATCACGCCCGCGTCCGAGGTGTCGTACCAGCCCGGGAAGGTCTCGAGGTAGCTCGTGCGCATCCGGGCGTCGGAGCCCCACAGGGTCGGCAGGCAGCCCGGCGGCAGCGGCAGGCGGATCGCGATGGTGCCCATCGTGCCGGCGGGCACCGGCTTGCCGCCCTCGTCGAGCACCTGCACGTCGTACCCCGGCATCGGCACGCAGGTGCTGCCGTGCTTGACCGGCAGCATCCCGAGGCCGACCGGGTTGCCGGCGATCGGCCAGCCGGTCTCGGTCTGCCACCAGTGGTCGATGACGGGCCGGTCGAGCACCCGCTCGGCCCAGGCGACCGAATCCGGGTCGGCGCGCTCGCCGGCCAGGAACAGGGTGCGGAAGCGCGAGAGGTCGTGGCCGGCGACGTGGGTGCCCTTCGGGTCCTCCTTCTTGATCGCCCGCAGCGCGGTCGGCGCGGTGAACAGGCAGACGGTCCCGGTCTCGGCGACGACCCGCCAGAACGCGCCGGGATCGGGGGTGCCGACCGGCTTGCCTTCGTAGAGCACCGTGGTGCAGCCGTGCAGGAGCGGCGCGTAGACGATGTAGGAATGCCCGACCACCCAGCCGATGTCGGACGCGCAGAAGTAGGTCTCGCCGGGCTGGACGCCGTAGAGGTTCGGCATCGACCAGGCCAGCGCCACGAGGTAGCCGCCGGTGTCGCGCACCACGCCCTTGGGCTTGCCCGTCGTGCCGGAGGTGTAGAGCACGTAGAGCGGGTCGGTCGCCGTCATCGCGACGCAGTCCGTCGACCGTCCCGAGGCCGCGGCGACCGCCTCGGCCCAGTCGCGGTCGCGCCCCTCGACGAGGCTCGCGGCCGCTTGCGGACGCTGGAGGATCAGGCAGGCGGCGGGCTTGTGCTTGGCCGCGGCGAGCGCCGCGTCGAGCAGCGGCTTGTAGGCGACCACCCGGCTCGGCTCGATGCCGCAGGAAGCGGCGAGTACCACCTTCGGCGCCGCGTCCTCGATCCGGACGGCGAGCTCGTTGGCGGCGAACCCGCCGAACACCACCGAATGCACCGCGCCGATCCGGGCGCAGGCCAGCATGCCGAACAGGGCTTCGGGCACCATCGGCATGTAGAGGATCACCCGGTCGCCGCGCACCACTCCAAGGTCGCCGAGCACCGCCGCCAGGGCGGAGACCTCGCGGAGCAGCTCCGCGTAGGTGATCGCGCGCTTGGTCCCGGTCACCGGCGAATCGTACCGGATCGCGACCTGGTCGGCCCGGCCGGCCGCGACGTGGCGGTCGACCGCGTTCCAGCAGGCGTTCAGCGATCCGTCCGGGAACCAGCGGCCGTAGGGGCCGGAGGCGGCGTCGAAGGCCCGCGTCGGCCGGGTCGCCCAATCGATCGCCCACGCCGCGTCGAGCCAGAACCCCTCGGGATCGCGCATCGCGGCGGCGTGCACGTCGGCATAGCACGACGGCGCATCGGCGGAGGGGTCGGTCGGCATGGCGGCTCCTCGGGGCGACCTCTTCACGGGGGGCCTTACGGGGCGAGCCTAGCAGACTCGCGCTCGCCGCAGGATCGGCGGACCGCACAAAAAAGCCGCGCCGTCAGGGACGGCGCGGCGGACCTCGGTGCCGTGCTAGGGATCAGGCGCGTCAGTGCAGCGTGTCGACGTCGGCCTGCAACCGGTTGATCTCGTCCTTCAGGAGAAGCTTTCGCCGCTTCAGCTCCGCGATGCGAAGGTCGTCCTCGGACGGCCTCAGCGTCGCCTGGTGAATTTCCCGTTCGAGGGCTTCGTGCTTCCGGGTGAGCTGGCTCAGATGCGTCTGCAGCGACATGAGTCGTGTCTCCTGTCATCGTTCCGACCGGTCGAATCTCGCACATGTCGAGCCGGCTGTCGAAGGCAATCCTCAGCCTATGCCTCACGAATGCTTGCCGCTCGGGCGTGCCTGACGCATGCTCGCTCCAGGCACGCGGCGGGTTTCGAAGGCGACGATGACGGTTGAGTTGGTCCCGGATGAGCAGTCCGAACTGGACGTCGAGCTGGCGCGGCTGAGGCAGGAGCACCGCGACCTCGACGACGCGATCGACGCCCTCGAGCGCAACGTCGCCGGCGATCAGCTGCAGATCCAGCGGCTGAAGAAGCGCAAGCTCACGCTGCGCGACCGGATCGCCTTCGTGGAAGACCAGATCACCCCCGACATCATCGCCTGATGCCGGTGGATGCCGCCGCGCCTCGCCTTGCCGCATCGGGCCCGCGCCTGTAAGCGGCGAGCTTGCCAGCGGCGGATTCAGGCTCACGGGCCTCCTTCGCGCAGAGAATGGGTTTGACGCGGATGGTGCCGGCGCCTGCGGTCGCGATCATCATGGGCAGCCAGTCCGACTGGGCGACCATGCGGCACGCCGCCGAGACGCTCGACGCGCTCGGCGTCGCCCATGACGCGCGCATCGTGTCGGCGCATCGCACGCCGGACCGTCTGGTGGCCTTCGCCAAGGGCGCGAAGGCGGCCGGCTTCCAGGTGGTGATCGCGGGCGCCGGCGGTGCCGCGCACCTGCCCGGCATGGCCGCCGCGATGACGAGCCTTCCGGTCTTCGGCGTGCCGGTCGAATCCAAGGCGCTGTCAGGACAGGACAGCCTGCTCTCGATCGTGCAGATGCCAGCCGGCATTCCGGTGGGGACGCTGGCGATCGGCCGGGCCGGCGCGGTCAACGCCGCGCTCCTGGCGGCCGCCGTGCTCGCGCTGTCCGATGACGACCTCGCCGCCCGCCTCGATGCGTGGCGCGCGGCCCAGACTGCATCCGTCGCCGAACGGCCGGAGACCGAGACCCCGTGACCACGAAGACCATCGCGCCCGGCAGCACCCTCGGCATCGTCGGGGGCGGCCAGCTCGGCCGCATGATCGCGCTCGCGGCGGCGAATCTCGGCCTCAAGGTCCACGTCTACTGCCCGGACGCCGACAGCCCGGCCTTCGACGTCGCGGCCGCGACCACCTGCGCGGCCTACGACGACTCCGAGGCGCTGGCGCGGTTCGCGCGAAGCGTCGACGTGGTCACCTACGAGTTCGAGAACATCCCGCGCGAGACCGCCGACCTGCTGGCGGCGCACGCTCCGCTTCACCCGAGCGCCTCGGCGCTGGCGACGACGCAGGACCGGCTGTCGGAGAAGGACTTCATCAACCGCCTCGGCATCCCGACGGCGCCGTTCCGCGCCGTCGACACGCCGGACGACTTCGCCCGCGCGCTGGACGCCATCGGCCGCCCGGCGGTGCTGAAGACCCGCCGCTTCGGCTACGACGGCAAGGGCCAGCGCATCATCCGGACGGAGGCCGAATCGGATCGCAACGCGATCTTCGCCGAGTTCGGCGGCGCGGCGCTGATCCTCGAAGGCTTCGTCGCGTTCGAGCGCGAGGTCTCGGTGGTGGCCGCGCGCTCGGCCGACGGAAGCTTCGCCGCCTTCGACCTGTGCGAGAACGAGCACCGCAACCACATCCTGGCCGTCACCCGCGCGCCGGTGCCGGGGATCGCACCGGAGACGGCGCAGGCCGCCTTCGCCATCGCCAGGACGATCGCCGACGCCCTCGACTACGTCGGGGTGCTCGCCGTCGAGATGTTCCTGGTGCGCGAGGCCGACGGCGGCGAGCGGCTCGTCGTCAACGAGATCGCGCCGCGGGTGCACAATTCCGGGCACTGGACGATCGAGGGCGCCGCGACCTCGCAGTTCGCCCAGCACGTGCGCGCGGTCTGCGGCTGGCCGCTCGGCGATCCGTCCCGCCCCGGCGGACTGCGCGCCGAGATGCGCAACCTCATCGGCGACGAGGTTTCGGGCTGGCGGTCGCTGCTGGCCGAGCCCGGCGCGCATCTGCATCTCTACGGCAAGGGCGAAGCCCGGCCAGGCCGCAAGATGGGCCACGTCACCCGCCTCGAGCCCTGAAATCCGATGCATCCGCACAACAGCGGATGCTTCGCGTGCGCCCTGCTCCCAAGATCGCAAGGTCTTTTCCAGTCGAGCCATATGTTCGCCACATCGGCCCGCATCAACGGGTCCGTCGCCCGTGCTTAATCGGGCGTTCACCGCGATGCGCGAACGTGCCGGAGCCTACGCGACCGGATCGGACCGGTTCCGTGTCGGCCGCGCCGCTCGGGGTGCGTGGATCAAGGTTCGGGCGTGCTGCAGACTTGAGCACCGTGCCGAGGGGAATGGGGCGATGACGTCAGACAGCGTGCGGTTTCAACGGTCGGCCCTGCTCGGCCTCGCTGCGCTCGCGAGCGTGGCGCTCGCCGGCTGCGAGACCGTGGGGAGCGCTGCCGGCCCGCGGCAATTCGCGGTGCTCGAGGCGGACACCACGGGCGCGACCAACGTCAACATCGCCTCGCTGACCGAGGTGGTGCAGCGCAACCCGAACGACGCCGCCGCCTACAACACCCGCGGCGCGGCCTATGCCCGCGCGGGCCAGTTCAACGAAGCGATCGGCGACTTCACCAAGGCGGTGCAGATCGACCCGAATTCCGGCTCGGCCTACAACAACCGCGCGCTGGCCTATCGCCAGACCGGCCGCAACGACGCGGCGCTGCAGGACTTCACCAAGGCGATCGCCTCCGACCCGAATTACGGCCCCGCCTATATCGGCCGCGCCAACGTGCTGCGGGCGCAGGGCGACCTCGATGGCGCGATGAGCGACCTCAACGTGGCGATCCGCCTGATGCCCGAATCGGCCGAGGCGTATCATGCCCGCGGCCTGGTCCGGCAGAAGCAGGGCCAGAACACCGCCGCCATCGGCGACTTCGACGCCGCCATCGACCGCAATCCCTTCGTCAGCGCCCCCTACGCCGCCCGCGGCCAGAGCCTGATCGCCACGAACCAGTACGACAAGGCGATCGAGGACTACAACGCGGCCCTCAACGTGAACAACAAGGACGCGACCTCCTGGGCCTATCGCGGCCTCGCCTACGAGAAATCGAACCGCAAGAAGGAAGCGATGGAGAACTACCAGCGCGCCTCCACCATCGACCCGAGCAACCCGATCGCCCGCCAGGGCCTCGGCCGGGTGCAGGGCGGCGTCGGCTCGCTGTTCAACTGAAGCCCGAGGTTTGCTCGAACGAAGAACGCCGCGCGAGAGCGCGGCGTTCTTCGTTTCGGATCGCGATGACCACCACCGCGCGAACAGCCGAGATAACCAAGACCGTAGGGTGAAAGCGACAGGAAAATGACGACCTTTGCCGCCATCGGACCGAGGAACACCCATGGCGCCGGCGCTCGAAACCTGTCACACTTCGTCGGATGCCGTACTTCTACTGTCATCTACGTGGCCCGAGCGGTTATGAACGCGACGAGATCGGGCTGGAATTCGCCGACCTCGATGCGGCGTATCTCGAGGTCTGCCGCGCCATCCTCGACATGGCGGCGGAGCTGGCACGGTCCGGCCACGACCCGATGCCCCACGCCTTCGAGATCACGGATGCCGACGGCCTCCTGCTCATGGACGTCCCGTTCCGCGAGATGCTGAGCAAGGGTCTCCGAAGCAGGCGTCGGCTTCTTCCCGTCTCGTCGGCCACGCAGCGCCGCGAGATGGTGCGGGCGGTGCATCTGCGCGCAGCCGTCTCCGACTCGATCGATCGCCTGAGCCAGACGATCCGCATGTCCCAGCTGATCGTCGCCCGGTCGCGCGCGAGCGGCGCGGCCGATCCATGGGGCGCCTCGCCGCGATCGGGTGCCGTCGCCTCTTAGGTCAAGTCACGCCGAGCGCAGGGCGGCGATGCCGTCGGCCAGCGCGTCCACCTGCGCCGCGTCGTGCGCCGCCGAGAACGCCACCCGCAGCCGCGCGGTGCCGGCCGGGACGGTCGGCGGCCGGATCGCCACCACGAGGAAGCCCTGCGCTTCGAGGGCGGCCGAGCGCGCGAGCGCGGCCTGCGCCTCGCCGACCATCACCGGCACCACGGCGCTTTCGGCCTCCGGCAATCCGAGCCGCGCGGTGAAGCGGCGGGCGAGCGCCAGGGGCTTGGCACCCCGCTCCGGCTCCGCCTCCAGGATCGCCAGAGCTTCGAGGGCGGCGGCCGCAGAGGCTGGCGGCAGCCCGGTGGTGTAGACGAAGCTGCGGGCGCGGCTGGTGAGCAGGTCGATCACCGCCTGCGACGCGCAGAGATAACCGCCGTAGGAGCCGAGCGACTTCGACAGGGTGCCCATCTCCAGCGGCGCCCGCGGGCCGCCTTCGACGACGCCGAGCCCGTGCGCGTCGTCCACCAGCGTCCAGACGTCGTGGGCGTCGCCGAGCCCGAGGATGTCGCCGAGCGGCGCGCGGTCGCCGTCCATGCTGAACACCCGCTCGGTCAGGATCATCGCCCGGCGATGCTGCGCGCGATGCGCCGAAAGCAGGCGGCCGAGGTCGGCGACGTCGTTGTGCCGGAACGTCAGGATCGTCGCGCCCGAGATCCGCGCACCGCCCCACATGCAGGCATGGGCGAGTTCGTCGACGAGGATGAGGTCGCCCGCACCGACCAGCGCCGGGGTGATCCCGAGGTTGGCGAGGTAGCCGCTGCCGAACACCAGCGCCGCCTCGGTGCCCTTGTGCGCGGCGAGCCGCGCTTCGAGCGCGGTCAGCAGCGGATGGTTGCCGGTCACCAGCCGCGACCCGCCGGAGCCGGCGCCGTAGGCGGCGACGGCAGCTTGCGCGGCCGCGATCACCCGCGGGTCGTGGCTCAGGCCGAGATAATCGTTGCAGGAGAACGAGACGAGCCGGCGCGCGCCGCGCTCGGCCATCGCGTCGGCGGCGCGGATCGTCGGCACTAGGCGGCGGCGGAGGGCGGCGGCATCCAGGCCGGAAAGCTTGTCGCGGGCGAAGGATTCGAGGCTCGACATCGGGCCTCAAAGCCCCGCGGCGCCGGCCGGAGTCAAGTCCGGCTTCGCGCCCGGTTGACCGTCGCGCGGCATGCCCGCATCGATCTGCGGATGCCGACCGACGATCCGAGCGCCGCGCCCCTGTGGCGCCCCTACACGCAGATGAAGCATGCGGCGCCCCCGCTGGAAGCGGTGCGCACGCACGGCTCGCGCATCGTGCTCGCCGACGGGCGGGCGCTGGTCGACGGCATCGCCTCGTGGTGGACGGCGGTGCACGGCTACAACCATCCCCACATCGCCGCGGCGGTCTCCGAGCAGCTCGGCACCATGCCGCACGTGATGTTCGGCGGGCTGACGCACGCCCCGGCCGAGCGTCTGGCGCGCCGGCTCGCCGGCTTGCTGCCCGGCGACCTGAACCACGTGTTCTTCACCGATTCCGGCTCGGTCGCCGTCGAGGTCGCCCTGAAGATGGCGGTGCAGCTCTGGCTGAACCGCGGCGAGGCCGGCCGCACCCGCATCCTCGCGTTCCGCGGCGGCTACCACGGCGACACGGTCGGGGCGATGTCGGTCTGCGACCCCGAGGAGGGCATGCACCGCCGCTTCGGCGCCTTCCTGCCGAGCCAGTTCTTCTCCGACCTGCCGCGGACCGAGGCGGAGGCGGCCGCCCTCGACGGCATCCTCGCGCGCCACCGCACCGAGCTCGCCGCGGTGATCGTCGAGCCGCTGGTGCAGGGTGCGGGCGGCATGCGGATGCATCCGCCCGATGTCTTGGCGACGATCGCGCGCCTCGCCCGCCGCCACGGCCTGCCGCTGATCGTCGACGAGATCTTCACCGGCTTCGGCCGCACCGGCACGCTGTTCGCCTGCGAGCAGGCCGGCATCGTGCCCGACATCCTGTGCCTGTCGAAGGCGCTGACCGGCGGCACGATGGCGCTCGCGGCCACGATCGCCACCAGCGAGGTGTTCTCCGCCTTCTGGTCGGACGATCCCGGCGCCGCGCTGATGCACGGCCCGACCTTCATGGCGAACCCGCTCGCCTGCGCGGCCGCCGATGCCAGCCTCGACCTGTTCGCGCGCGAGCCGCGGCTCGAGCAGGCCCGCGCGATCGGCACGCGCCTCGCGGAAGGGTTCGAACCGCTCCGTGGGCGGCCGGGCATCGCCGACATCCGCACGCTCGGCGCGATCGGCGTGGTGCAGTTCGCCGAGCCGCCCGACCTCGCGACGCTCAAGGCGCGGCTCGTGGAGCGCGGCGTCTGGGTGCGCCCGTTCGGCGACGTCGTCTACCTGACGCCGGCGCTGACCATCGGCCGGGACGACCTCGACCACCTCATCGAATCCGTCGTCTCGGTATCCACGGGGGTCGCGTCGCACAGGGCGATTTGACGGGCACCACGACGCGGGCTGCGGCGAGGAGGGCGGTGCTTCGCGAAGGAATGGGATCCCACCCACTCAAGGCCGCGCCGGATGTCGCATCTCGCCGACCCGCACGGACGGGCGGTACCGCGCTGATCGTCACGATCTCAGGATCCAGAACAGCGTGCCGCTCCAGACCACGCAAACGGCCGATCCGATCGTGATTCCACCATCGAACGCGGCGACGAGGTCGTAGAGCGGCCGCGCGGCGATCGCCGTACCGAGGAGCGTCCAACCCGCTGCGATGATGATAGGCCTCTTCCTGATCGCCCGTCCGTCATCGGATGCCGATGGCATTCGCCGGGTTTCCAGCCACCATTTCATCAGAGGCGAACAAGCGGCGCTCGCGGCGGTCGCCAGCGCTCCAGGCCGCGAGTCGTGTCGTACGGCCAGCACTGTGGAAATGCTGAGAATGGCGAGGGGGAGAAGTTGCTCGAGGTCACGCCGTCTCATGGCATCCTCCGATCCGTCGTCGCGGTCGGGGGCCGGAACCGCGCCGAGATCGACGATCCGGAGGCGCTCCATTATCACGGAATGATTACCTAGCGACAGAGATCGCGGCCGCCCGTGTCGCCGAACGCCGCGGTGCGGGTCGCCGGCACGAAGCGGGGACATCGCCGGATCGGCGGCGGATCGTTGCAGGGCGGAGCGACGACCTTCGGCCGTCATCCATGGGAAAGACTTTCCGACCCGATGTCGGTGGCATTCGACCTGCCACGGACGCCTCGAGGACCGGCCAGCGTCGCTGCAACCGGAACGCCCCTCTGCCGTTGGACATCCAGGATGAGGGTGCGGCGGGGGGCGTGTCCCGGCGACGCTCCCGGACCGAAACGCTGGAGATGCATATCGTGACGAGCGAGCAGACGAGTCCCCAGGAAGACCGGCCCGTGATCCTCCTCGTCGAGGACGAGGCGCTGACCATCATGGATCTCGGCGACGTTCTCGAGGGTGGCGGCTACGAGACGGTGCAATGCGCATCGGCCGAGCGGGCGATGAGCATCCTTCAGGCGCGGCCGGACATCTGCGGCCTCGTCACCGACGTGGAGCTTTCGGGCAAGGCCAACGGCTTCGACCTCGCCAGCTCCGTCGCCGAGGCGCGGCCGAAGCTGCCGATCCTGATCGTCTCCGGCCGCGCCGCGCCCGACCCGGCCCGGATGCCGGCCGGCGCGCACTTCATCGCCCGCCCGTGCAGCGGCGAGGACATCCTCGACCAGCTCCGCCGCCTCATGCCCTGCTGAGGCCTCATGCTCTGCTGAGCAGGGGATCGCCGCCCCGACCGTCATCCCAGCTTCACACGCCCGAGGCACAGCCGGCCGCGAACGAGGCCGGTCCCGTTTCCGGGGCCGGATTTTCGGCGTGTTCGGTCGTGCAGCGCGGGGTATGGGATGTCAGCGGCGGACGAGATCCCGGCAGCCGCGCCGGTCATCGAGAACCCGGGGCTGCCCGTGAACGGCAAGGCGAAGAACCGGAAGGACGGGCGGCCCTCTCCCGACGCGGCGCGGATCAAGCGGAAGGGCCGCGACGCCTCGGCTGAGCGCCCCGGTGAGGTCCCGGCTCCGAGCCCCGAAACGGCGGTCGCGAAGCGGCCCGGATCGAAGCCGCCGGGCGCCAAGAGCGTCGGCTGGGCGCTGGTCCAGGCGGCGCGCCTGCATCGCGCCCGCATCGGCGACCGGCTGGCGACGCTCGACCTGTTCGCCGGCCAGGAGCAGGTCGTGCAGGTGCTCGCGGCCTCCGGCACGATGACGATGGGCGACCTCGCCGCGACCTTGCGCGTGCGCCCGCCGACCGCATCGAAGACGATCTCGCGGCTCGCCGCCCTCGGCTTCGTCGAGCGGCGCGCGGAGGCCGGTGACGGCCGCATCGTGCGCGTGCGCCTCACCGAGGCGGGGCTCGCCAAGGCGGAGGCGATCGAGGGCATCTGGGACGCGGTCGAAGCGGAGCTGCTCGCCGGCCTCGACAACAAGGAGCGGCGACGCCTGCGCAAGCTCCTGCGCAAGGCCGCCAAGGGACTCGCCGAGGCCGGCGGGCTGACCGGGCACGAGACCGAGGCCGATGCGGAGATCGAGGCCGACGAGGACGAAGCCGACGCGCTCGCCCCGATCCCGGCGCACTGACACGGCCGTTCGGAGCCGCTGCACACGATGGCCGCGGGCGATACGCTGCGGGCACGCCCACGCCCCTCGCCGTCGCCGTCGTGATCGCCGCACGCCTTGCCGGACCCACCGTCGCCGGCGATGCGATGCCGAGGCGGGTCGGGGCCTGCGCGACGACGGTGATTCCCGCGATCGGGAGGCGCTTCGGCGCTCCGCTGATGAGAGCCAAGAGCAAGGCCACCGACGACGGCACCGGCGTCGAGCTTGGAAACGGCGTCGAAGCGTGTCCTACGTCTTCGTCCCGGCGGTCGCGGACGCGAAGGTCGGCGATCCTGTGAAGACCTGCCCGGTCTCGATCCCGAAGGGCGATGACCGCGGCAAGGTCTTCACGACGACCAACCTGCGCACGCAGGATTTCCGGACGCTCGGCGATTCCCGGCACCTGTGCGGCGGCGCCGGGCCGGACCGCCGCGAGGGCAGGTCCGGCCCGGCGAGCTAGGTCCGCCCCGGCGACGGCGAGTCGCCTATCGGCCGAGCGGCTGGATGCTGTTGGCGATCGCCTTGAGCTGCGCCGCGTACTTCGTCTCGCCGGCGGGCGAGCCCCAGTAGGACAGCATGCCGACCTTGGTCTCCGACAGCACGATGATCGACAGGCTCACCTTGGTCGGGCCGTCCTTGTCGACGCCGTCCCAGCCGAGATCGACCACGTCGAAGCCGTTGATCTTGGCTTCGGACTTCTTCTGCGACTTCGGATCGATCTTCACACCGCTCTCGGCGAAGAACTTCACGCCTTCGACGATGGCGTTCTCGAGGTTCTTAAGGTTCTGCACCTCGAAAGCGACGTAGATCGACGTATCCGGGGACGTCGCCTGGGCACCCTTCTCGATTTCCTCGGGCGACCACGCGTTAGGGAGGTCGATCGTCACGATCGGCTTGGTGTCGGGCAGCTCGAACGGCTTCGCCGACGCGGTGGATGCTGGGTTTGCGAAAAGGAATCCAAGAACCGCCGTCGTCGCAATGATGTTTCTCAAGACAACCTCCCCCGTCGCCGATCGCGGCGCGCGCGAAGAGCCGTGGACGACGGTGCATCGAGAGTCGAGGGGCCTCGGAAAGGTCATGCACCGCCGAGATCGATCCGGCGCGGTCGGCGATCCGCAACCGCTGGCACGAGTCCCGCATGGTGCATGGCGATCCATGCGTGCGCGCCCTCGCGGCGGGCGCCGAAACGACGGATCATCCCGAATGATATGACGGGCGGTTGACCCGGTGCCGTTTTCTTAGGCATCCAAGGGTCGTCGATCCCGCCGAGACCGGTCGCTTCAGGGAGTTGCGTTTGTCGATGTCACGGATCCGGACGTTCGCGGCCGCCGCCGGCTTTGCCCTGGCCTTCGGGATGGCGCCGGCCCAGGCGGCCAACGTCTTCCGCTTCGCCTTCCAGGGCGACATCAAGTCCCTCGATCCGTATTCGCTGAAGGAAAGCTTCACGATCGGCATGCACGCCGCAGTCTATGAGGCGCTGATCACCCGCGACAAGGATCTCAACCTCGCGCCCGGCCTCGCCGAATCGTGGGAGACGCCGGAGCCGACGCGCTGGCGCTTCCACCTGCGCAAGAACGTCAGCTTCCACGACGGCTCGCCCTTCACCGCCGACGACGTGCTGTTCTCCGCCGACCGGGTCCGGGCCGCCGGATCGAGCTTCACCACCAACATCCCGTCCGACGCCAAGTTCGTGAAGGTCGACGACCACACCGTCGACATGGTGCTGTCGAAGCCCAACCCGATCGCGGTCTACCAGTTCTCGACCTGGTACATCATGTCGAGGGCCTGGGCGGAGAAGAACAACGCCGTCGCGCCCTCGCCCGTGAGCGCGGCGTCGCCGAGCTACGCCACCCTGCACGAGAACGGCACCGGCCCGTTCGTCATCACCGAGCACCAGCCCGGCGTCCGCACCATCTTCAAGAAGTTCCCCGGCTACTGGGGCAAGGTCGAGTCGAACCTCGACGAGGCGGTGTTCACCACGATCTCGAACGACGCCACCCGCGTCGCGGCCCTGCTCGGCGGCGAGGTCGACTGGATCGACCCGGTGCCGCTGCAGGATCAGCAGCGCGTCAACGCCAGCGGCAACGCCACGGTGATGACCGGGCCGGAGCTGCGCACGATCTTCCTCGGAATGGATCAGGTCCGCGACGAGCTCAAGGACTCGAGCATCAAGGGCAAGAACCCGTTCAAGGACGTGCGCGTGCGCGAGGCAATGTACCTCGCCATCGACGAGGACACGATCGCCAAGCGCGTCATGCGCGGGCAGGCGACGCCGACCGCCCTGATGATTGCGCCCTCGCTCTATGCGCGCTCGGCCGAGTTCAAGCGCCCGACGACGGACGCGAAGCGGGCCAAGGCCCTGCTCGCCGAGGCCGGCTACCCGGACGGCTTCACCGTCCCGATGGATTGCCCGAACGATCGCTACGTCAACGACGAGGCGATCTGCCAGGCGGTCGTGTCGATGCTCGCCCGCGTCGGCGTGAAGGTGAACCTCAACGCCCAGCCGAAGGCCAAGTACTTCGCAAAGGTGTTGGCGCCGAACTACGACACCGCGTTCTACCTGCTGGGCTGGACGCCGTCATCACAGGACAGCCACAACATCCTCTACGAGATGGTCGGCTGCCGGACCGATCCGAAGTCGAGCCGCGGCGGCTGGAACCTCGGCGGCTACTGCAACACCAAGCTCGACGCCATCGCCGACCAGGTCGAGGGCGAGACCGACCAGGCCAAGCGCGACGCCGAGATCAAGGAGGGCTTCGAGATCCTGCAGAAGGACTGGGCCGTCATCCCGCTGCACCAGCAGGCGCTGGCCTGGGGCGTCTCGAAGACGGTGACGCTGACGCAGCGGCCCGACAACCTCCTGCTGCTCTACTGGGTGTCGAAGAAGCCTTGAGGCGCGGCGTGAACGGTTGACCCGATGCTCGCCTTCATCCTCCGCCGCCTGCTGCAATCGGTCGTGGTCCTGGCCGTCGTCGGGGTGATCGCGTTCTCGATGTTCCGCTTCGCCGGCGACCCGGTGAACCAGATCGTCGGCGTCGACACCCCGGTCTCGGAGCGGGCCGAGATCCGCAGGAACCTCGGGCTCGACGACCCCGTCGCGGTGCAGGCGGCGCGCTACGCCGCCAACGTGCTGCGAGGCGATTTCGGGATCTCGTACCAGTTCCGCCAGCCGGTCTCGCACCTGCTGGCGGAGCGGATGCCCGCGACCCTCGAGCTGGCGCTGTGCGCCACGATCTTCGCCCTCATCGTCGGGATCCTGATGGGGGTCTACTGCGCGCTGCACCGCGAGACGGCGCTGGCCAAGCTCTTCCTGGCGATCTCGCTCGCCGGCGTCAGCCTGCCGACCTTCCTGATCGGCATCCTGCTGATCTTCCTGTTCTCGGTGACGCTCGGCTGGCTGCCGTCGTTCGGCCGCGGCGACACCGTGCGCCTCGGCTGGTGGACCACCGGCTTCCTCACGGTCTCGGGGCTCCGCGCCCTGATCCTGCCCTCGATCACCCTGGGGCTGTTCCAGATGACCCTGATCATGCGGCTCGTCCGCGCCGAGATGCTGGAGGTGCTGCGCGCCGACTACATCCGCTTCGCCCGGGCGCGCGGCCTCACCACCCGCTCGATCCATTTCGGGCATGCGCTGAAGAACACCCTCGTCCCGGTCATCACCATCGCCGGGCTTCAGCTCGGCTCGGTGATCGCCTTCTCGATCATCACCGAGACGGTGTTCCAGTGGCCGGGCATGGGCCTGCTCTTTGTGCAGGCGGTGCAGAACGTCGACATCCCGATCATGGCCGCCTACCTGCTGCTGGTCGCGGCGATCTTCGTGGCGATCAACCTCGCGGTCGACGTGCTCTACACGATCGTCGACCCGCGCCTGCGGCTGGCGGGACGCACCGCATGAGCGCCCTCGCCGCGACGCCCTCGCGCTGGGCGCGGTTCCTCGATTCCGACGTCTTCGCGAGCTTCCGCCGCTCGAAGCTGGCGATGGCGGCGCTCGCAGTCACGGTGCTGTTCTTCGCGCTCGCCATTGCCGCGCCGTGGATCTCGCCGCAGAATCCCTACGATCCGGCCGAGCTCGACCTGATCAACTCGAACCTGCCGCCAATCTGGTCGGCGGAGGGGCAGGCGCCGTTCCTGATCGGCACCGACGACCAGGGCCGCGACGTGCTCTCGGCCGTCTTCTACGGGCTGCGCCTCTCGCTCGTCGTCGGCCTTCTCGGCGTGCTCGTCTCGGGCGGCCTCGGCCTCGCGCTCGGGCTGATCGCCGGCTACTTCGGCGGCCTCGTCGACACGGTCATCATGCGCGTCGCCGACGTGCAGCTGACCTTCCCGGCGATCCTGATCGCGCTGGTCGTCGACGGCGTGGCGAAGGCCGCGGCCGGCGGCGGCCTCGACACCAACGCGACCATCGGGCTGATCGTCGTCTCGATCGGGCTGTCGTTCTGGGTGCAGTACGCCCGCACCGTCCGTTCCTCGGTGATGGTCGAGAAGAACAAGGACTACGTCCAGGCCGGGCGCCTGATCGGGCTGTCGTCGCCCGTGATCATGGTCCGCCATGTCCTGCCGAACGTGCTGGGACCGGTCTTCGTCATCGCGACGATCAACCTCGCGCTGGCGATCATCACCGAGGCGACGCTGTCGTTCCTCGGGACCGGCCTGCCCGAGACCATGCCGTCGCTGGGCACGCTGATCCGCACCGGCAACCGCTTCCTGTTCTCCGGCGAGTGGTGGATCGTCGCCTTCCCCGGCCTGGCGCTCGCCGGGCTGGTGCTGGCGATCAACCTGCTCGGCGACTGGCTGCGCGACGCGCTGAACCCGAAGCTGCAATGACAAAACCCGTCCTCTCCGTCCGCGACCTGCGCGTCGAGTTCGCGACGCGGCGCGGCATCCTGAAGGCGATCGACGGCGTGTCCTTCGACATCGCCCGCGGCGAGATCCTCGGCGTCGTCGGCGAATCCGGCGCCGGGAAATCGGTGACCGGCGCGGCGGTGATCGGCCTGATCGACCCGCCCGGCCGGATCAGCGGCGGCGAGATCCGGCTCGGCGGCGAACGCATCGACGACCTGCCGCCCGAGCGGCTGCGTCGCATCCGGGGCCGGCGCATCGGTATGATCTTCCAGGACCCGCTGACCAGCCTCAACCCGCTCTACCGCATCGGACGGCAGATCATCGAAACCGTGCAGACGCATACCGACCTCTCGGCCAAGGCCGCGCGGACGCGGGCGATCGACCTGCTCGCCGAGGTCGGCATCCCGGCGCCCGAGCAGCGGATCGACGGCTATCCGCACGAGTTCTCCGGCGGCATGCGCCAGCGCGTGGTGATCGCCCTCGCGCTGGCGGCCGAGCCTGAGCTGATCATCGCCGACGAGCCGACGACGGCGCTCGACGTCTCGGTGCAGGCGCAGATCATCACCCTGCTCAAGCGCCTCGGGCGCGATCACGGCACCGCCGTGATGCTGATCACCCACGACATGGGCGTGATCGCCGAGGCGGCCGACCGGGTCGCGGTGATGTATTCCGGCCGCATCGCCGAGATCGGCCCGGTCCGCGCCGTGGTCGGCGACCCTCTGCATCCCTACGCCAAGGGCCTGATGGGCGCGATCCCGACCCTGACGCAGGAGACCGGGCGGCTGGCGCAGATCCCCGGTGCGATGCCGCGCCTGACCGCGATTCCCGCCGGCTGCGCCTTCAACCCGCGCTGCCCGAAGGTGTTCGACCGCTGCCGCGTCGAGCGGCCCGACCCGATCCCGGTGGGCGGGCACCGCGTCGCCTGCCACCTCTACGATCGCGCCGAGGTGGCGGCATGAGCGCGCCCGCGCCGTACGTCGAGGTCGAGGGCCTGCGCCGGCTGTTCGACGTGTCGAAGCCGTGGCTCAACCGGATGATCGAGCGGCAGCCGAAGCAGTGGCTGAAGGCGGTCGACGGCGTCGCCTTCACGATCGAGCGCGGCGAGACCTTCGCCCTGGTCGGCGAATCCGGCTCCGGCAAGTCGACGGTCGCGCGCATGGTGGTCGGCCTGCTTCCGCCGAGCGCGGGCGACGTCCGCATCACCGGCGTCTCGATGACCGATCCGGCGCAGAACGCAGCCCGCCGCCGGCTGCGGCGACGCATCCAGATGGTGTTCCAGGATCCCTACGCGTCGATGAACCCGCGCTGGCGTGTCGGACGGATCGTCGCCGAGCCGATCCGGGCCTTCGACCTGATCCGGGGCGAGGCGGCGATCGCCGACCGCGTCGGGGAGCTGCTCACGCTGGTCGGCCTGCATCCCGACGACCGGGTGAAGTACCCGCACGCCTTCTCCGGCGGGCAGCGCCAGCGCATCGCCATCGCCCGCGCGCTCGCCTCGGAAGCGGAGTTCCTAGTCGGCGACGAGCCGACCTCGGCGCTCGACGTGTCGGTGCAGGCACAGATCCTCAACCTGATGCGCGACCTGCAGGACCGGCTCGGGCTGACCTACCTGTTCATCAGCCACAACCTCGCCGTGGTGCGCCACATGGCGACGCGGATCGGCGTGATGTATCTCGGCCGCGTCGTCGAGATCGGCGGCGGGCGCGAGCTGTTCACGCATCCGAAGCATCCCTACACCCGGATGCTGCTCGACGCGGTGCCCGATATCGGCCTGACCGGGCGGCAGCGCACGCCGGTCTCCGGCGAGATCCCCAACCCGATCGACCCGCCGCCGGGCTGCAGCTTCAACCCGCGTTGCCCCTTCGCCGACGACCGCTGCCGGGCCGAGGTGCCGGCGCTGATCGATGGCGTCGCCTGCCACGCCTATCAGGAAGGGCGGCTGACCTGACCGCTTGCCCGGTGGAGTTCCGATGACATCCAGCGCGCCGTCCGACATCCTCGAAATGAGCGCGGTCGCGCTGTCCGCCGCGATCCACCGGAAGGCGGTGTCCTGCGTCGAGGTGATGCAAGCCACGCTCGCGCGGATCGCGCGGCTGAACCCGGCGGTGAACGCGATCGTCGCGCTGCAGGATCCGGGCCGCCTGATCGCGGAAGCCGCGGAACGCGACGCCCGCCTCGCCCGCGGCGAGAGCGCCGGCCCGCTCCACGGGTTTCCCCTGGCGGTGAAGGACTTCGATGCGGTCCGCGGCCTACCGTTCACGCAAGGCTCGCCGATCTTCCGCGACCGGATCGCGCCGGCCGACTCGATCATGGCGGGACGGCTTCGCCGCGGCGGCGCCGTGTTCATTGGCAAGACCAACGTCCCGGAATTCGGCCTCGGCTCGCACACCTTCAACCCGGTCTACGGCGCCACCGCCAACGCCTACGACCAGAGCAGGTCCGCGGGCGGCTCGAGCGGCGGCGCCGCGGTATCGGTGGCGTTGCGCATGCAGCCGGTGGCCGACGGCAGCGACCATGCCGGCAGCCTTCGCAACCCGCCGGCCTTCAACAACCTGTTCGGCCTGCGCACCAGCTACGGCCGGATCCCGATCGCCGCACCGGACGTGTTCACGCCGGGCTTCGGCGTCTCCGGCGCGATCGGCCGCTCGCCGGCCGATATCGGCCTGATGCTGTCGGTTCAGGTCGGCGCCGACCCGCGCGTGCCATTCTCGATCCCGCAGGATTCGGCGATCTTCGCCGAGGACCTGAAGCGCGATTTTTCCGGCACGCGGATCGCGTGGCTCGGCGACCTCGACGGGCAGCTGCCCTTCGATCCCGGGGTGCTGGAATGCGGGGTCGAGGCGCTATCGGCCTTCGAGGCGTTCGGCTGCCGCGTCGAGCACGCCCGGCCCGCCTTCGACATGGAGCGGCTGTGGCAGGACTACGTCCTGCTGCGCGCCTGGATGAATGCGTCGAGCCTCCGCCCGCTCTACGACGACCCAGCGCACCGCGCCCTGCTCAAGCCCGAGGCGATCTGGGAGGTCGAGCGGGGATTGGCCCTCACCGCCGACCAGATCAGGTCGGCGCAGGAGGGCCGCACCGCCTGGTACGAGGCCGTGCGGACCTTCATGGAGCGCTTCGACTTCCTGGTGATGCCGAGCGCGCAGGTGTTCCCGTTTGCGATCGGCCTCGATTGGCCGAAAGAGGTCGGCGGCCGCACGATGGATACCTATCACCGCTGGATGCAGGTGGTGATCCCGGCGACCATGAGCGGCCTGCCGTCCCTGAACGTTCCGGCCGGGTTCGGCCCCGGCGGGCTGCCGACCGGCATCCAGATCGTCGGCCCCAACCAGGGCGAGCTGGCTTGCCTGCAGCTCGGCGCCGCCTACGACGCGGCGGCCGGCTGGGTCTCGCGCCGGCCGCCGCCGCTGCTCGGGGCATGATCCCGACCCTTCGACCCGAAGCCCTGCAATCCTGAGAGGCACCGGACGCGATCACCCGTTCGGCCGGTTGCAAGCGTTCGTTGCGGCGCGGACACAATCGGGGTTTTTGCGGCCGCGACGGGATGAAACGCGGGCGGAGCGCGGTTCGGCGTGTCTATAAGATCGGCCATGAGCAATGCGGTTCGCCCCTCCTCGAAGCCGCGTGCGGCTTTCCTCGCCCTCCCCCTCGCGATCGGCCTCGGCGGATCGGCCCTCGCCGCCGACCTCGGCGCGATCATGCCGCGGGCGGTGCCGACCTTCGCCCAGGCCGATCCCGACACCTGGATCGTGACCCTGACCGGCAACCTCCAGTTCACGCCGCGCTATCCCGGCTCGGAGGACTACACGGTGATCGGCTACCCGGCGATCGACGTGCGCCGCGCCGGCGAGCCGCGCCGCTTCTCAGCGCCGGACGACGGGTTCAGCTTCTCGCTCTACGACAACGCGGTGTTCCGCATCGGCCCGACCGCGCGTTTCGTGCCGGGCCGCTACTACGGCGACGATCGCCGGCACCTGTTCGGCTTCCGCGATGCGCGCTTCGCCGTCGAGCCGGGCCTGTTCATCGAGTTCTACCCGATCCCGTCGATCCGCACGCGGGTGGAAGTCCGGCAGGGCGTGTACGGGCACCACGGCACCGTCGGCTCGGTCGGGGCGGACTACATCCTGCCGGTCGACCGCTTCCAGTTCTCGATCGGACCGCGCCTGAACATCGGCGACGCCTCCTACGCGCGGAAGTACTTCGGCGTCACCGCCGACGAGGCCGCCGTGAACGGTCGCGTCGCCGCCTACGACCCCGGCAGCTTCTTCTCCGCGGGCGTGCTCGGCGCGGTCACCTACACCCAGGACGCGACCTGGGCCTATACCGGCTACGCCGGCTACTCGCGCATCCTCGGCTCCTCCGGCGACAGCCCGCTGGTGCGGCGCCCGTTCGGCAACCCGGACCAGTTCCTGTTCGGACTGAAGGTCGACTACTCCTTCGCCACGCGGTCCTGGTTCTGAGCGCGCGCCGACCGTCGGCGCGTCCGGCCGCGACGGTCCCTTCTGCCGCACCGACGTCCGAGGCGGCTCGCCGGCGACCGTGGGCGTCGGCCGGAGCGTCAGGCGCCCGCATCGGGAACCGTGAGGCTCGGCAGCCATGGCGGCCGATCGCCCACGGGCGGTGACTTGATTTCGCGTTGGCACGCCAAGCTCATCGATCGCCTGCATTGACCCGCAGGCCGGTCTCGGGCGACACGACCCGATGCAATCCTTCTTCCGCGTCACGGCCTGGCTCGTGGTGGCCGCGCTCGTTTTCGTCACCCTGTCGCCGATCGATCTGCGGCCGTCCGTGGCGCCCGCGAACGTCGAGCGCGCGCTCGCCTACGGCGCGCTCGGGATGCTGTTCGCCCTCGCCTATCCGCGCCGATGGCTCGTCGTCCTCGTCGGCGTCGTCGCTCTCGCGGCCATCCTGGAGCTCGGGCAGGGCCTCACCCTGACCCGGCACGGTCGCCTCGCCGACTTCGTCGTCAAGGGCGGCGCGGCGATGCTCGGGACCGGCCTCGCCATCGCCACCACCACGCTCGTGTCGCGCCGCGCACGCTCCTAGACCGGAGCGGTCAAGCCGCTTGCACCCGGGCGACGCGGCGGGTACAGCACGCCACCCGGTCGAACCGTCCGCCGCCCGCGCGATGCGCGGCGCCGACGCTTGCCGGGCACGGAGGGGTGGCCGAGTGGTTGAAGGCGCACGCCTGGAAAGTGTGTATACCGGAAACGGTATCGCGGGTTCGAATCCCGCTCCCTCCGCCACGGACCGCTGACTTTAGGTTTTGCGCCGCCCCCCGGGGCGCGGCGCCCTCGGTCTCGAGCGTCTCTCGACCGTGGCGTTTGTCTCGCATCATACCGGCAATCCACAACGTCTCGGCGGGGCGGGCAGCAATAGCAACGCCGACGACTGGTCGAGCTGTCGCGATGGCATCCTGCCGATGCGCCGGCCCGACGAGGGCTCGACGGGCTGCGCCGACGCATTCGGCACGAAATTTCCGGCTTCGGAGAGCCGAGGTGCGCTGGAGCACCCCGAAGCGGCTGCGTCGGGCGCAGGAAACATTCGTGCAACCCGCGGCGCCTACCGTGGGTGCGTTCGATGACCCGACGACGGCGAGGCAGCACAGATGACCATCGCGACCCGGCTCCTGCGTCTTCCCGTCGTCCTCGTGGCCCTGGCCTTCGCCGTCACGCCGCTCGCCAACCCGCTCCTCCTGGCATTGGCCGCCCTCGCGACCGGCCTGCTGCTGGCCTATCGCTGCCTCGCCGACCTGCTGTCGGCGGAGCACGAGTCGACGGTCGGCCAGACGGTGTTCCGCCACTATCTCTGAGCCGGCCCGGTTGCCGCGCGCGGTGGGGATCTCCGAGCGCTACGAGACCGCGGTCAGCTTGTCGGCCATCGATTGCGCCTTGTCCCGGCGCGACGAGAACGCCATCGTGTAGAACACGCGCTGCACGCCGATCTGGCTCAGCCGCTCCTCGCACAGCTCGATCAGCCGGCAGATGTCGGCGAGCTCGCCCTCGATGTTGGTGCCGTTGGCATGCATCTCGGCGTCGAGCCCGCTCGTCTCCAGGATCGTCTTGATCTCGCGGACGTAGGACGAGACCGAGGGGCCGACGCCCATCGGCACGATGCACAGATCTGCAACAACCTTCATGAACTTGTCCTCGGTGGCGGGCGCGGGGTTATGTCCGGCTGCAACGCCCGCTACATAGCGAGCCAGACCGCAGGAAGCCGGCACCGCGCCGTTCTGGCCGAACCGTGCCGCGTTTCCCAGCCCGACCCAACCCCCAACCCAACCGACTGTCGATGGAGATCTCCGTGACCGACCCCAAGCGCCGCGCCTCCCTGGCGGCCGTTGCCGCGGTGGCGCTCGCCTGTTTCGCCGGCGGCGCCGAGGCGGCCCAGTGCGGCAACTCGGCGAGCGGCTTCGAGGCCTGGAAGACCCAGTTCGCCGAGGAAGCCCGCGGCCGGGCGAGTGCCGCGAGCCTCGCCGCCCTGCAGGAGACCTCCTACTCGACGCCGACCATCTCGGCCGACCGCGGCCAGAAGAGCTTCAAGCTCTCGCTCGACCAGTTCCTGGCCAAGCGCGGCGCCACCACCATCGTGTCGCGCGGGCGGGCGCTCAAGCGCCAGAACGCGGCGCTGTTCGCGCAGATCGAGCAGCGCTACGGCGTTCCCCCCGGCCCGCTGCTGGCGATCTGGGGCATGGAGACCGGGTTCGGCGCGGTGCGCGGCAACGTCAACACGCTGTCCGCGGTGGCAACGCTAGCCTACGATTGCCGCCGCTCGGCCTACTTCACCGACCAGCTCTACGCGGCCCTCACCCTGGTCGACCGCGGCCTGATCACGTCCGCCACGCGCGGCGCGGCCCACGGCGAGATCGGGCATACCCAGTTCCTGCCCAAGAACGTGCTGACCTACGGCACCGGCGACCTCAACAACGTCGGCGCGGCGCTCAGCTCGACGGCGAACTTCCTGAAGGGTCACGGCTGGCAGGCCGGCGCCGGATACCAGCCCGGCGAGCCCAACTTCGCCGCGCTCCAGGGCTGGAACGCCGCCTCGGTGTACCAGCGCGCCATCGCCCTGATGGGCCGGCAGATCGACGGGGACTGACCTCGGCGATCGGACAGGCCGCCACGGCGACGAACCCTGGCCGAGAACGGCCACGATTCGTCGCCGGTTAACCATAAAGCCGCCCCACAAAAACCGGGCGGGCTGAGCCATCTCACCGCTCGGCCGATCGGGCCGGGAGGGTGCGGATCAGCCCGCTTGCACGGATACGTCCGGCAGTCGCGGGATCGGATCGACGGCATCCGTTTGGAAACAGGCGGTGCCCGCATGGTCGAAGATCCCTCCTCCGGCCCACAGGCGCAACGGTTTCGGTCGAGCGCGAGCCTGCGCCGCGTCGCGCTGAGGGCGGCCTCGGTCGCAGCCGTCGCCGCCCTCGTCTCGGGAAGCGTCGTCCTCGGCGGCCTGCGCACCGCACCGACATCGGACCCCCTCGTCGCCTCGGCCGGCGCCGTGCCCGGCGCGGTCGCTCAGGACCCGGCGCCGACGCTCGGAGCGGAAGCCCGCGCGCGGTGGCGGGAAGCCCTGCTCGAAGCGTTCCCCGACTGGTCCGCCGAGCGCCCGCAGGCGCCGCCGGAGCCGGCGACCCCGTTCGCGCAGCAGGAGCCGGTCCCGCAGGACGCGCCGCCTCCGGGCGCGCCGCCTGCTGCCGAGCCCAACCTGCTGGCGCA
>NZ_VRVH01000160.1:0-10120 GCF_008040095.1 Methylobacterium sp. WL6
GAAGCGAGCAGGGTGCTCTTCAAGAGCGTCATAGATATCTCCAAAAGCTTCGAGACCCGAGGATCGTGTGGTCGCGGGGCCGGGGCCGATCGCGTCACACCTTGTTTTGCGGCCCGCTTTTTGGTGCAGGCTCATCGGGCCCGCTTTTGCGGCGCCCCCAGTGCCAAAACACTGTGTGCCAGCACATCCGTGCGATCAACGTGGAATTCACAACGGCGCTGCGGTGCTGCGGGAATGTTGCATCCAGGCAACGCTTTGGTTAGCTGGCGAGCAATCAGGCCAAAAAGGCCTCACGAAGCACTCGGGCCGAAAAGTATATCGTCCGCAATCGATCCCGCGCAGCTTGCAAATCGCGCTCAGACCCATTCGCCTAGCGAAACGCACGAAGTTTGGTCAATTCACGCCCCCAAGATCCTCGTGGTGCCGAACGTAGCCCTGGCCGGTGAGCAAGTTCGTGAGGGCGTGTCGGATCGCTTCGGGACGAGAGGGCTTCGGCTCGGGGTTGGTCTGCGATCCAGGCGTTGAGGCTCATTTCAGATTGCCTGTCGCCTTCGGGTGCTCGGTCAGTGCTCCATCGGCTGCTCAACGAAAGAGTGGATCCCGTCCTTGGCGATCGCATGCTCGAAAGCCTCGAAGGCGTCCTCGTCGTTCACGAAGGTGCCAGTCCAGGCTGTGTGCCCGCCTTCGTGGTCGACGACCTCTAGGGTCCATTCGTCCGTGGTGCCGGCGAACCGGTAGATGTGAACCTGCACCGTGACGCCATCTCGGGTGACGCTGCCTCCGAGCGGGGAGTCCTCGATCTCTTGGTCAGGGGTATCGGCCATTGATCGATCCATCGATCTGGATGTCAGCCCTTCAGGCAGGTGCTCATGAAGCTCCGGCGTTCGGCGCCCTTCAGGCTCTTAGCCGAGGCATCGACGTTGCAGCTCTTCATCTTCGCCTGCTGCGGCGTCAGCTCCTTTGCCGGCGCTGCAGCCTTGCCGGCGAGGCAGTCGGACATGAAGCCCTTGCGCGCGCTGCCAGCGAGCTTCTGGGAGCCGGCGTCTGCGTTGCAACTCTTCATCCGGTCGCGCTGAGCGGCCTGCGCTGCGGACGGGGCTGGCGTCTGCGCGACGGCCGGGACGGCGAGGCTGAGGACGATCGGCAGGATGAGGGCGAGCGAGCGCATCGGCAGGGTGCTCCGGGACAAGTTGTAAGATGGTAGCAGGGCTGCGGAGCTCCTGCGAGCCGATGGGCGATGTGATCCACCGTAAGGCACCCGAGGCGACCAAAGACACGCTAGCGCTGATCGAGGCGACGCAGATCGCCGTGGCCAAAAACCTGGTGCGAGCCCGGCAACCGGCTGTGGCGCTACTCGGAGGCCAGTGTCATCGCCATCGACCTGATGCCGCTCGACGCCAGCTCGCGCGCTCTAGCATTTGCGGCTAGCGAAGGCTCCCACGGCGCGGATCAGCGGGATGCGGTTTGGAAAACCGCCAAAAAGCTGAAGAACTTCATAGAGGCCTTCGACGGGGTTGGAAGGCGTAAGTCATAGCTCTATAACGCTTGTGGCCAACCGGGCGAGGCCTCCACGTCACGTCCCTCCCATCTACTTTTCCTTGACCCATCCCCGGCGATCGATCGCAGGCGTTGCGCGTCCTCCGGCATCGCGACGCGAAGCCTGCGCCTCGTGGCGCGGCCGCCTCGTGGCCCCGGCGCAACCCTGCTGCCGAGGTTCCATTCGCGCCGCCCGAGGCAGCCCGCGCGAAATGCAAAACATCCACCCGAGGCCCTTGCGCCCCGTACCGACGCTGTGTAGATCACCCCCCGTGATCCCCGATAGCTCAGTTGGTAGAGCAGGCGACTGTTAATCGCCTTGTCGCAGGTTCGAGTCCTGCTCGGGGAGCCATCACTTTCAAGGGCTTAGGTGTGCGCGCTGCGCCTTTCGTTGGCCCGTGTTACCGCACCTTGTTACCGCCGTGTTCCGCATGCGTTTCAGGCTTGGCCAGAAGCGCCTTTGCGAGCGTCCGAAGCGGTTGCTCCCCCCATCCGTGCATCGCTACGTTCGTGATCAGGCAGACCAGTCGCAGATTGCCATTTCGATAGTGGCCGGCCGGATCGATCCGATCGAGGCTGGGAGCGAATGGGCGCCATTTTTTGGGACCCGCCTTGGCGAGGTCAAACGGAAGTCCGGAGACCTCGCATAGGCCTTCGCTGCGCCACACGAGGTACAGCATGGCTGACGGCTTGAGGTCGAACTTCACTCCGCGGACACCAGCCCGCTTCCTCGTTCCGACGTACAGCCGTTGTGCCCAGGCGGGCAGCCAATCCCAGGGCGAGTCGATCCTGGACGCTGCAGACCACGATCCAATCCGAACAACCCTGTTAGCAAACCGGCCGTTGTCGGTAGCTCGGTCATAAGCTGGAACCCACCACGCCGGGTCTCCCTGGTCGTGCAGACGGGTCAGCCAGTGCTCGGTCAGACTTTTTCGGACCTCGTCGCGGTCGCGCTGCACCGCCGCTTCGGCTGCAGCTGCTTCCCGCTCCTGTTGCTCGCGCTTGTCGATATCCTGGTGAGCCTGCTCGATGGCCGCGCGCATGCCCTCTAGGATGTCTGCTTGTGGGTCCCTGGCATCCTCAGGGCTCACGGCGAACGCCCTTCCGTCGCGCGGCTCGAAGCTCCGCGACCCGGCTCGACTGAACCACGCCACCGCGGTTGTAGAGCATCGTCGTCGACATCTGCGTATGGGTCGCCGTCCGCATGACGTCGGCCGGATCGGCGCCAGCCTCAAAGGCCTCAGACACCGCGCCGGCGCGGCTATCCATATTCCACAGCGTGTCCGGCCAGCCGGCTTCGCGAGCGATCTTCCGGAAGGTGTGCGAGAAGTGCGCGCTCTTCCAAGGCTTCCCCGATCGCTCGTCGACGATGATCGGCCCAACGCCCCGTGGCGGCAGCTCGGCCAGGATCTCGGGGTGCAGCCGGAGATCGTGCGTGGCGACCTCGTTCCCATTCGATTTCGACGTCGGCTTCTCCAGTAGTCCCGATGCGTCGATGTGGTTCCAGGTCAGGCCCCACTGCCAGACCCAGGCGCCATCGGTGATTGCGCCGACGATGCGCGCACGCTCGTCCGCTTTGGGCCTGGTCCACTCGCCGATCAGGTCCTTCTGCCGGAGGCCAAGCTCGAACTGGAACGCGACGGCCAGCGCGATGCTGGGCCGGCCGGCAGCGTGGGCGGCCTCGCGCAAGGCGACGATCTGCTCGAAGGTCGGGCGTCGCTTACGGGCCTTCGGCATCGAGAACTCGGTCTTCTCCAGCACGGCCGCCAGCTCGATCGCGTCGGAGGAGCGGAGCTCGCAGCCATAGTTTACGACCCGTCGGAGGGTCTGGATGCAGGCGTAGGCGCTGCGCACGCCCATCTCGGCCAGCCACTCCTTGTGCCACCGCCGTACGTCGCGCCCAACGATGTCGGCGAGGTGGCTGTCGCCGGCCTTGTCGACGAGCTTGCGGATGTACTTGCTGTAGAAGGTGCGGGTCGCCTGCCGGCGGTCGTGGAACGGGGAATCGACGTCCGTCTCGAAGGCCCGGCACACCCAAGCCAGCGTGCCTGGTGGCGCGTCGTTGCGGGCGGGAGCGCGCCCATCAGCCCATTCCAGCATCTCGGCCTGCAGGATGGCGCAGCGGGACGCGATCTCGCGTGAGGGCCAATCCCCGTAGAGCCTGACCGTCTTCGGCTGGTAGCCGGCCCGCACAAGCTTCTCGTCGGCGACCCAGTAGAGGTCCAAGCGCCCGTTGTGGCGCTTCATCCGTTTAAGACCGGGCGCGTACAGCTCGTGATCCTCCGTCACCGGTTCCCTCCCCGCCGGGGCGACTCGCCCGGCCGGGAGCATGGTCGCCGACGTGATGCCGGCGGTCGAGGAAAGCTTTGACGGCCGGCCAGTAGCGACCACCCATCATGACATCGACCTTCGGGAAGCCGCCGCGCTCCAGAACAACGGCCAGGCCAGGCCAGGTACGGGCGCGCCCGGGCCCCAGCACCGCGCGCGCGATCTCGTTCTCGTCGGGGTAGAGGCAGGACGGCTCCGGTGCCTTCGGATCGCGTGTTATCGCCACCTCAGCCCTCCGGGATCGGCGGTTGCGGAAACGTGCGCTCGGTGGCGTCGCCGGCGGCGGCGAGTACCCCGCGGGCGAAATCACGGGCTCCGGCGCGGCTGGTCGGCAGCGCCAGCTCGATGCCGCGCGACGGGACCTTCACGACGAGCTCGACGCCGCTCGACGTCGCGATCGCCTCGATGCTCCAGGTCGGGCCGGTGGTCGCGATCGCGTCCATGCTCACACCATCCCCAACGCTTGCATGTAGAGCTCGAGGATTGCCTCCTCCTCCTGGCGCTCGCTGTGGTCCTTCTTGCGCATGCGCAGGATGGCGTTGACGGCCTTCACGTCGAAGCCGCGGCCCTTCAGCTCGGCCATGACCTCCTTGATGTCGCCGGCGATACCCTCTTTCTCCTCCACGAGACGCTCGATGCGCTCGATGAAGGCGCGCAGCTCGTTGGCGGCCACGCCTTCGGAGGACGACACGTCGCCGGTCGTCGGCATGTTGTGGACGCTCGTCGGCTGGTTTCCTTAGTGGAAGCGTCGTCCTCGGCTTGTGCGGCATCAGCTGCCTCGAGGGCTGCGATGATCCGACTGATGCGAGGATCGTAGTTGCTGATCCGCCCCTCGAGGTGGGCGAGCAGCTTCCCGGCCTTCATGCCGGCGTCCCACTTGTCGGCCATCTCGGAGGCGACCGAACGCAGGTCCTGGAGGAGGGTTGGTGCGCTCACGTGCGGACCTCCGGCATTCCATCGTGCTCGACGCCATCGAGGAGGCGGCCGGCGGCCTTCTTGCCGACGCGGGCGAAGGCGCTCCACTCCGGCCCGGCTCCGACGCGCTCGATCGAGTTCGGATGCGACTGGATCGCCTGAAAGGAGATCTGCCCGCCCCAAGACCGCATCGCGTGCGTGCCGCCGTCCCGGCACCATTCGCGTGGTTGCCAGGCGCCCCATTGCTTGAAGAAGAAGCTGGTCTTGTAGGCCGCGCACTGGTCGCGGATCTCGCGGACCCAAGCCGGATGGGTCGCCCGCGGCCCGTTCTCGCCGCCGACGATGATCAGGTCGAGTTCGCCAGTCGCAAGGGCGTCGAAGGTGCCCTTCGCCTCGCCGCCGTCCGGATGGCAGCGGTTGCAGTACTCCGGCGGGTGGCAACCGTTCGGACAGGCGATCGCCGTGAAGTCGATCGCGTCGAGCAGCGGCTCGGCGCTGACAAACCGCACGGCGGCCGGTGCCGCGAGCAGGTCCGGCACGCGCTCGTCGGCGCGGCGCTGGTCCTCGGCCGAGACGCCGAGCCAGACGTTCGGAAGCGGTAGGCGTCGAACCTGCCCGAGGCGATCCTCAAACCTCGGCCCAAGGCCGCGCATCGCCCTCGCGACGTGATCGCGACGGTGCCACTGCGTCACCCACATCTCGCGTAGCGGCAAGTCGGCGGGCGGTTCCTCGCACCCCGTCATGTACGCCTGCATCCGCGCGGACCGTTTCGTCAGCACCTGAAACGTGTGCTGCGGGCACAGCGCCATGACGGCGAACACCCGGTCGATCCAGGCGTCCGGGACGTTCTCGTGGAACAGGTCGCCGTGCGCGCAGACGAAGATCCGGCGCGGTCGCGTCCACAGGAGCGGCTGGGTCAGCCAGGCTTCGTTGAGGCGGACCTCGCCGTTCCAGACCGGGCCTGCCTTGCTGTCGAGCGTCAGCCCGGCCCGTGACGGATGGTGCCGCAGACGCGTGCCGGCCAAGCGCATCGCGTAGCAGTTCGTGCAGCCCGGAGAGACCACGGAACAGCCGGTGATCGGGTTCCAGGTGGCGTCGGTCCATTCGATGCCGGTCTGGTCAGCCATGGGCGGCCTCGACCAGCTCGACGACGGGCGCAGCCCACCGGGCGCCGTTCACCCGCCGCCTGATCTCGCGCGCCCGGATCGCGAGCAGGGTGCCCTTCAGCCGGTCGGGCGGGGTCCAGCGGTTGGCCGAGGGCTTTCCGAGGATGACCGAACAGGTGCATGCGAGGATCGAACAGTTGTTGCGGACCGCGTCGCCGCGTTCCTCCGGGCGAAGTACCCGCTGAAGACGGCCGACAACGTGGCCGCCGATACAGGCCTGCCGGCCGCCACGATCTCCCGCTGGCTCGACCGCGGCTCGGCGCCGAGCCTCTGGGCGCTGGGCAAGCTCGTCGGCGCATACGACGCCGAGGTCCTGCTCGTGATCCTCGACCATCCGCCGTCGTGGCTGATGGACGAGGCGCGCCGCCAGGAGCGGGAGCGCATCGAGCGCCAGATCGCGACCCTGCGCGCCCAGATCGAGGGCGGCCAGTGATGCAGCTCTCCGGTTTCGTCCTCATCGCCCGCATGGGGCTCGCCGCGCTTTTGCGCGCGATCGCGCGGGGCCCGCTCTGGATCACCGAGGCGATCGGCATCGCAGCCAACCTCGTCGATCCACGCATGCCCGAGAGCATCTGGCGCCCGCGCGAATGGCTGTGGCGCCTCTGGTCCCGCGGCCAGCACACCGACCTTCACCCCCCGCCGGGCGCGCCCGGAGCATGAGGACCCGTTCGATGCGTACCCTTCTCGTCGGCCTTCTGCTCGGCACCGTCCTGTCCGGGACCGCGGCCGCGGCCGAACCCGGATTCCGGCTCTGCACCGGTTACGACACCGGCAACTACTTCAAGGCCGGGCACCTGCTGAAGCGGACGTCGACGTCCGTCCCCGTCGAGGTCGTGCCGAGCCAGGGCTCGCTCGACAACCTGGCCAAGATGATCGCCGGCCAGTGCGACGGCGCCTTCGTCCAGGCC
Source organism: Methylobacterium sp. WL6 (assembly GCF_008040095.1). Taxonomy (NCBI): domain Bacteria; kingdom Pseudomonadati; phylum Pseudomonadota; class Alphaproteobacteria; order Hyphomicrobiales; family Methylobacteriaceae; genus Methylobacterium; species Methylobacterium sp. WL6. Next base: position 6,854 of record NZ_VRVH01000160.1, read on the forward strand.
GACGCGATGCTGGTGTTCTCGTCGCGCAACGCCCAGGCGCTGTCGGGCATCGAGCGCGCCGGCGTTCTCTACGCCGAGGACGCCCACCTCCTCTGCAACCGCGCCAGCGGGATCGGGCGCGTCACCGACCTGACCAAGGCGAACACCGTCGCCGTCGGCCCGGACGGCACCGGCGCCCGCACAACGTGGGACGCCTTCGTCCTGGCCGACAAGAAACGCTACGGGCCGGTCCAGACCGATCCCCGCAGCGGGGTGCGGGCGTTGTCCGCCGTCTCCGACGGCAGCCAGGTGCAATGCCTGCTCTACGTCGGCGCGCCCGGGGCCTCGTTCATGAAGGACGACGCCTCCGCGCTCGGCGACCGCGTCGTCCTGGTCGGCACCGACGACTGGGACATGGGCGGCGTCGCCAAGGATTCCCGCGGCAAGGCGGTCTACGGCTACGGCGAGATCGCGTCCGGCACGTATCCGCGAATCCAGCCGGGCGGCGCGGTCTTCGGCACGAAGGCCGTGAAGACGATCACGGTCGAGGCGCTGTTCGTGACGTCGACGGCGTGGATCTCCGCCAACGAGGGCGCCTACGACAAGGTGCTGCGCGCCTTCACGGCAGCCGGGCCGGCGATCAAGGCCCTGGCGAAGCCCGCGAACTGAGGCGCGCCATGCTCTCCCGCACCTCCGGCCCAGGCGCCTCCTTCTGGCTCGCGATCGCCTCGTTCGTCCTCACGGCGATCCTGGTGACGCCGGGGCTCGCCGCGCTCCTGGCGATGGGCCTCAACGTGGTGCTTCTCGCCGGCGTGCGGATCGCCGCGCGCCGGGAGGGCCTGCGCGCCGGGATGGCGCTGGCGAACGTCCGGGGCGCCGGCGACCGCGCGGTGCGCCGCTGATGGTCGCCTCGAAGCTCCCCGCGCTGGCGCGCCCGGTTTTCCAGCCGGCAGACCATCCCTGCCACCGTCCGGGCTGCGGCGAGCGCTGGGCCGAGCGCGGCTTCCCGAACGACGTCTGGTTCTGCACGCCGTGCGTCCCGCCGACGATGCGCTTCGAGCACGAGGCCGGCTACGTGGCGCCGGACCAGGCCGCGCCCGCGGCGCCGATCGCCGCGCCCGCCGCGCAGGCCGCCTTCAACCTCCTGCCTGGATTCGCACCGGCATGAGCGTGGGGCGCCGCCCCGCCGGCGCCCGCTCCACTCGGAATCCGCCTCCCCACCAGGGCACGTTGATGCGTCGCGTCCAGAACCTGTTCCGTCCGAGCCAGATTCACGCGATGGGCTTGGCCCTGCTCGAGAGCGAGCAAGCCGAGGCTCGAGCGCGCATGGCGGCCGGCGGCAAGGGTGCGAAAGTTTCGCACCCTTCGCGGCTGATGGACCGGATCGCGGCGCACTTCGACATCTCCGGCCGCCAGCTCGAGAAGATCGGCGACATCTGCCGCGCGGCCGAGGCCGACCCCGATCGCTTCGGGCCGCTCCGCGACGAGATGGACCGGACCGGCAAGGTCAACGGCCCGCATACCAAGCTGCTGCGCGCCCACGACGAGGCGCGGGTCCTGAATCTGGTCCCGGCCGCCGGACGCTTCCGCACCCTGGTGGTCGACCCGCCCTGGGACGAGGACAACATCTCGGATGCCGCCGGGCACGACTACGCGCTGATGTCGCTCGACCAGATCCGCGCGATGCCGGTTGCCGGCTGGGCGGATGAGAACTGCCACCTCTACCTCTGGGCGACGAACAACACGGTCACTGCGGCAGCCGAGCTGATCGCGCTCTGGGGCTTCCAGTACAAGACCGTGCTGACCTGGACGAAGCGCGACATCGGGCTCGGCCGCTACTTCCGGAACTCGACGGAGCAGGTCCTGTTCGCGGTTCGTGGCGAGCTGCGCACGCGCGCTCCGGCGCGCGGCATGCGCACCGACCACGATTGGCCGGTCGGCGAGAACAGCGTGAAGCCCGAGGGCTTCTACGACCTGGTGCGCGCCTGCAGCTACCCGCCCTACGGCGAGGCCTTCCAGCGCCTGGTGCGCCCCGACTTCACGAACCTCTACCAACCTGCGCCGGCAGCCTTGCTCGAGGCGGCGGAATGACATCCGTCGCGCACGCGCATCCGACGCCCCAGGCGTCACCCGGACCCGGAGCCTAGCATGGCCTCCGGAGCGCCGCGGACCAGCGTCGACTCCATCCAGACTCGGAATCGGACTCGATTCCCGAAGCGCTTCTGGCCCCTGCCCCGCGGGCCCCCGCGCCAGGCTCACGCACCTCGCGCGCCCTGCTGGCTGTGCTCGACCTCGGACCCGCACTGAACGGCCCGGTCCGGCTGACGCCGACCCATCCCGCAGGCCTCCTCCGATCGATCCCGAACGCCGTCCTTTTCGGCGGGATCGCCGGCGGCCTGCGCTGCGAGCTCCCCCATCCGAACCTGCCCGACCGCCGATCGCACCAGCGATTCCAGCGACGGGTTTTCGCGTGCCCGAAGCCTGACCGGCTTTGCGGCCGGACGATGAAGCTGTGCCCGGACGAAGGCAGCCCGCCGATGAGTATCGAAGCCATCCACTACGTCATGAAGACGGACATCCCCGACGGGATCGCCAAGCTCGTCGCCTTCGTGATCGCCGACTACGCCCACTCGGAGACGGGCCAGGCCTGGCCGAAGATCGAGACGCTCGCGCGCAAGTGCTCGCAATCGGTCCGGACGGTGCAGCGCAAGGTTCGCGTGCTCGAGGAGATGGGCGTGCTGCGCGTAGAGCAGCGGCACACCGAGGCCGGCCGGCAACGGGAGAACCTGTTCGTCCTTTACCTGCCCGGCGTGCCGCGGCCGGCGGCAAACGACCCGGCGCCGGCCTTGCCGATGGGTGACACACAGTCACCCATCCCGACCCGGAAACGCTTCGATCCTGTCACCCCCGAGGGTGTCTCACCGGTCACCCCCGAGGGTGACACTGCGGTCACCCCTAGAGGAATCCACCAGAAGGAATCCCCTAGAGGAATCCATTCCGAACCTGTCGGTTCGGCGCCGCAGGGCGGCCCGGCCCCAAGGGATTTCCAGTCGGATCTCCGCAGCAGGGGGGTGGAGACCCTCCGGGATCTGACGGGCTGGAACACGGCTCGGGCCCATTCCCGGATCGGGCAGTGGCTCAGCGAAGCCGGTGATGACGCCGGCATGGTGCTGGCCGTCATCGACGAGGCCGTTGAGGCCAAGCCGATCGACGCCTCCGGGTGGATCGCCGCTCGCCTGAAGCGCCGCAAGGCCGAAGCGGCCCCTGCACACCAATCCCCGCGTCACC
>NZ_VRVH01000161.1:0-10103 GCF_008040095.1 Methylobacterium sp. WL6
GGCCCTGGCGCGCGGCCTGCCGGTCCTTCGCGCCCGCCTGGTCCCCGAGGGCGCCGCGGTCGCCGGCCGCCGCGTGCTGGCCTTCGCCGGCATCGGCCGTCCCGAGAAGGTCTTCGCGTCGCTGCGCGAGGCCGGCGCCGAGATCGCCGCGACCCGCAGCTTCCCCGACCACCATCCCTACCGCGACGCCGACCTCGCGCGGCTCGCAGCGGAGGCCGACCGCCTCGGCGCGGAATTGGCCACCACCGAGAAGGACCACGTCCGCCTGCCCGAAGCCTTCGCCGCGCGGGTGCGGGTGCTGCCGGTGCGCCTGGCCTTCGCCGATCCGGACGGCGTGCGGGCGCGGGTGCTGTCCGGGCTCCGGATCGGGCCGTGAGCCGCCGGACGATCCGCCCTCCGCGTTGCCATCGGGGCCCAACCCCGCTATAGGCGCTCCACGCCCGCCAGACACCCTTGGAGGCACGGGCGCGTGGGGTTTCGGTTCGGCCGTCCGTCTCGGGCGGCCTTCGTCGTTTCCCCGACCATTCATCAATCGAAGGATCACGCCATGAGCGCAGTCAAGACGCTTGAGGCCGTGGCACGCGACCGGGTCGGCAAGGGGGCCGCCCGGGCCGTTCGTCGCCAGGGCCAGGTTCCCGCCGTCGTGTACGGTGGCGGCCAGCCGCCGCAGTCGATCGCCATCGACCTCATCCGCACCCGCACCCTGATCTACGCCGGCGGCTTCAAGACCACGCTGTTCGAGATCAACGCCGGCGGCAAGAAGACCCGCGCGATCCCGCGCGACTTCCAGCTCGACCCGGTCAGCGGCGTGCCGATGCACGTCGACTTCCTGCGCGTCGTCGCCGGCCAGACCGTCACCGTCGAGGTGCCGGTGCACTTCCACAACGAGGACGCGGCCCCCGGCATCAAGCAGCAGGGCGGCACGCTCAACATCTCGCTGCACACCCTGGCCGTCGAGGTCGCCCCCGACCAGATCCCCGACGGGATCGAGATCGACCTCACCGGCCGCCAGATCGGCGACGTGATCCACGTCTCCGACGTCACCCTGCCGGCCGGCGTCACCTACACCGGCGAGGCCGCCGACCCGATCGCCAACGTCGTGCCGCCGACCGTGCTCGGCGCCGAGGTCGAGGCCGAGGAGGCCGCGATCGCCGAGGCGCAGTCGGCGGAAGCCGAGGCCGAGAAGGTCGAAGCCGAGGCCGAAGAGGCCGAGGCCACCGAGGAGAAGAAGGAGGACTGAGCCCTTCGCGGGCGCGATCCTCCCGCGCCGCCGCCCCGCGGCGGCGCGGCTTCGAGACGATGCCCCGGCCGCGAGGCCGGGGCATCGTCGTTTCGGGAAGGTCGGAGACAGTCGTCATGCGGCTCATCGTGGGCCTGGGCAATCCGGGCAAAGCCTACGCCCGCAACCGTCACAACATCGGGTTCCTCGCGGTGGACGAGATCGCCCGGGTCCACCGGGCGAGCCCGTTCCGGCGCCGCTTCCAGGGGGAGGCGGCCGAGGTGTCGTTCGGGGCCGAGCGCGCGATCCTGCTGAAGCCGCAGACCTTCATGAACGAGTCCGGCCGCTCGGTCTCGGAGGCGCAGCGCTTCTACAAGATCGCGCTGTCGGACGTGATCGTCCTGCACGACGAGCTCGATCTCGCCGCGGCCAAGATCCGGGTGAAGCTCGGCGGCGGGAATGCCGGGCACAACGGCCTGCGCTCGATCACCGCCCAGTGCGGCAACGACTATCGCCGGGTGCGCCTCGGCATCGGCCATCCCGGCGACAAGGCCCTGGTGCACGCCTACGTGCTCAACGACTTCGCGAAGTCCGAGGAGCCGTGGGTCGAGGACCTGTGCCGGGCGATCGCCGACGAGGTGGCCCTGCTGGCGGCCAACGAGAACGAGAGCTTCCAGAACAAGGTCCACCTCGCCATGGTCGGCCGCGGCTGGGCCGACGTGAAGCGGCCGGGCGAGAAGGCCGCCAAAAATTGACACGAAAACACGAGGACACGATATCGAAGGCCGTTGGAGGCCGTCCGATGAAGAACGTGACCGTGACGATGGACGAGGCGGTGCTCCGTCGCGCGCGAATCGCCGCCGCGACGGAGGGCAAGAGCCTGTCGAAGTTCATCAGCGAGACCGTCGAACGTCGGATCGGGCATCCGACGACCCAGACGGAGGCTTTGGAGCGGTTCCTCGCCGGGCCGCCGCTCCACGTTCTGGACGAGAACGGGAAGGCGCCGCCGAGGAACGAGCGCTATCGTGACGAGTGATCCGGCCTTCGCTGCCGGATCCGCGATCGTCGACCCGCGCGTGTTCGTCGACACGAACGTGTTCCTGTATGCCCGGGACGACCGATTTCCGGAGAAGCAGGCCGAAGCCTTGCGCTGGCTCGCGGCGTTGGCGAAACGAGGTTCGATCGTCGTCGGTCCGCAGGTTCTCGGTGAGATTCACGCCGTCCTCCTGCGGGGAAAGCTTCGAATCGCGCCGGAGGAGGCGCGCCGTACGACGCTCGCGCTGGAAGGCTGGTCCTCCGGTGCGACGGATCTCGATCTGATCGCCGATGCATGGTCGTTGCGCGAGCGGACCGGTTTTCAATGGTGGGACTGCGTGATCCTCGGGGCGGCGATCCGATCGGGTTGCCGGTTCCTGCTCTCCGAGGATTATCAACACGGCCGCGAGGTCGAGGGAACGACGATCATCAATCCGTTCCGGGTTTCACCCGAGACGATCCTGATGGACTCTTGAGGAATATCATGGGCTTCAAATGCGGCATCGTCGGCCTGCCGAACGTCGGCAAGTCGACCCTCTTCAACGCGCTGACGCAGACGGCGGCGGCGCAGGCCGCCAACTATCCGTTCTGCACCATCGAGCCCAACGTCGGCGACGTGGCGGTGCCCGACCCGCGGCTCGACGACCTGGCGAAGATCGCCGCCTCGAAGGAGATCATCCCGACGCGGCTGACCTTCGTCGACATCGCCGGCCTCGTGCGCGGCGCCTCGAAGGGCGAAGGGCTCGGCAACCAGTTCCTCGCCAACATCCGCGAATGCGACGCGATCGCCCACGTGGTGCGCTGCTTCGACGACGGCGACGTCACCCATGTCGAGGGCAAGGTCGACCCGGGCGCCGACATCGAGACGATCGAGACCGAGCTGATGCTGGCCGACCTCGACAGCCTGGAGAAGCGCGTCTTCGCCCTGGAGAAGCGGGCCCGCGGCGCCGACAAGGAGGCCAAGGAATTCCTGGACCTCGTCAACCGCGCCCTGCCGTACCTGCGCGAGGGCAAGCCCGCCCGCATGGTCGCGCGCAAGCCCGAGGAGGAGCGCCTGTTCCAGCAGCTCGGCCTGATGACGGCCAAGCCCGTGCTCTACGTCTGCAACGTCGACGAGGGCGACGCCGACAAGGGCAACGCCTACTCGAAGGCGGTGCAGGAGCGCGCGGCGGCGGAGGGCGCCCAGGCGGTGGTGGTCTCGGCAAAGATCGAGAGCGAGATCGCGGTGATGCCGGCCGCCGACCAGGGCGACTACCTCGAGGCGGTGGGGCTGGCCGAGCCCGGCCTGAACCGGGTGATCCGCGCCGGCTACGACCTGCTCGGGCTGATCACCTACTTCACCGTCGGCCCGAAGGAGGCCCGCGCCTGGACGATCACCAAGGGCACCCGCGCGCCCGCGGCGGCCGGCGTGATCCACACCGACTTCGAGAAGGGCTTCATCCGCGCCGAGACCATCGCGTTCTCCGACTACACCGCGCTGAAGGGCGAGTCCGGCGCGCGGGACGCCGGCAAGCTCCGCCTCGAGGGCAAGGAGTACCTCGTGCAGGACGGCGACGTGCTGCATTTCCGCTTCGCCAACTGAGGCGCGCGCCCATGCCCGGCCCCGACACGTCCGGCCTCCACTTCGAGGATTTCGCCGCCGGCCAGGTCCGCACCGGCGCGCCGCTGACGGTGAGCCGCGACGACATCGTCGCCTTCGCCCGCGCGTTCGATGCGCAGCCGTTCCATCTCGACGAGCGGCTCGCCGAGACGACCTTCGCCGGGCGGCTGATCGCGTCGGGCTGGCACACGGCCTCCCTCGGCATGCGGCTGCTGCAGGCCGGGCCGATGGGCGGGCACTCCTCGCTCGGATCGCCCGGCATCGCCGAGCTGCGCTGGCTGAAGCCGGTGCTGCCGGGCGATACGCTCTCCGCCACCCTGCGCGTCGACGAGACCCGCGCCTCGACCTCGAAGCCCGACCGGGGCTTCGCCGCTTGCCTGCTCACCCTGGAGAACGGCCGCGGCGAGGCGGTGATGACCCAGGCCTTCACCGTGATGCTCGCCCGGCGCGGGGCCGAGCCGGCGCCGCCGCGGATCGTCGAGACCGGCGTCCCGCCCGCGGTGGTCGAGCCGGACGACGCCGAGATCCTGCCGTTCCTGAAGGACGCGGCGATCGGCGCGACCCGCGATCTCGGCGCCTACGCCTTCCCGGCCGAGGCGATCCTGGCCTTCGGCCGCGCCTACGACCCGCAGGTGTTCCACACCGATCCCGAGGCCGCCAAGGCGACGCATTTCGGCGGGCTGTGCGCCTCGGGCTGGCACACGGCCGCGGCCTACATGAAGCGGCTGCTCGCGACCCGCGCCCGCGACCACGCCCACACCGCCGCCCGCGGGCAGGCGCCGACCACCGGCCCGTCGCCGGGTTTCCGCGACATGCGCTGGCTGAAGCCCGTCTACGCCGGCGACACCGTGCGCTACGCCACGACGCTCACCGACAAGCGCGCCTCCGCCTCCCGCCCCGGCTGGGGCCTCGCCTTCGCCGACAACGTCGGCGTCAACCAGCGCGGCGAGACCGTATTCTCGTTCAAAAGCTCGGTGTTCTGGCAGTGGGCGCCATGAGGCGGGCGCGGGGTCAGTCCCGCGGGCCGGCATCGCGCCGTGCCTCGGAGGGCGTGCGCCCATAGGCACGCCTGTAGCGTTGCCCGAAGTCGCTCATGTGCACGAAGCCCCACCGCCGGGCGATCTCCGCGATCGTGATCTCGGGATCGAAGGCGGAGGTCAGGTCCTCGTGGGTGCGCGCGAGCCGCCGCTCGGTGATGAACGCGATCGCCGTCTGCCCCATCCGTTGACGGAACTGGCTCTGGAGGGAGCGGACGCTGAGCCCGGCCGCCGTCGCGATGAGCGACAGGGTCATGGGCCGCGAGAGGTTCGCCTCGATGAACTCGAGAGCGATGCCGAAGCGCGACGCGGAGGCGTCCGTCGCCGGGGCCGGTGCCACGCGCGCGCGCTTCGGCCAGACGGACAGCAGCTGATAGCTGAGGATCTCCTGGATCAGCGGAAACGCGATGTCGCCGCCGCGATCCGACGCCTGCCCGCGGCGCTGAACCTGCCGCATCATGTGGAACAGGGCGATCATGCCCGGCGTCGAGACATCGGCGATCGGCTCGAAGGACGGCACGCCGTGCTGTCCGCCCGTCAGCGCGGCGTTGGCGGCCGCGAGCGCTTCGAACGTGATCGTGCCGTTGATCGCGTTGAAGGCCTGCGAGGCCTGGATCTCGCCGACCTCCTCGAAGCCGACGAGGGTCGCATGTTTCGGCGTGCCGCGCGTCCTGCCCGCATGATTGCGGTAGGTGATGTGCCCGTTCGCGATGAACCGGACCGTCATCATGTCGGAATCGACCCTGGGCTTGCTGATGAAGCCGCTGGACGAGCGGGTTTCCCACAAGCACAGGGTGCTGCCCTTGCTGCCGATCATCTGGATGTCGGGCTTGACCGAGCGGAGCACGTCGAAGTTGATCGCGAAGCTGCTCAGGTCGTTGAAGCTCTGAAGCTGGCGCGCGGAAGCGATGCGGGCGGCGAATCCGTTCTGCGGAAGCCACGCGGCGCGGTGGTTCGAAGCCTGACCCGTCATCCCGTCAACGTGAAGCCCGTGCCTGCGAACCTGTCCCGATCGCGTCGCCCATAATGACATCCCGCGGCCGCGTCCGCCAATCGCGGGCGTCCACGCAGGGATCCCGGGCGGAGCGCATCGTGCGAAAGCCCCGCCGGGACCCGCCCCGCTGGACGATGCCCTAGGCACCCCCGCGCTGCGCCCGGTGGTGCAGCAGGTTGACGATCAGCGCGGTCCAGCCGGTCTGGTGCGAGGCGCCGAGCCCGCGGCCGGTGTCGCCGTCGAAGAACTCGTGAAACAGCAGCGCCTCCTCGGCGCCCTCGGCCGACGGGATCGGCGCGCGCGCGCCGTGGACCGGGCGGCGGCCCTCCGCGTCCTTGGCGAACAGGCCGATCAGGCGCTCCTGAAGGGCGTCGGCGATGGCGGCCAGCGTGCACATCGCGCCCGAGCCGGTCGGGAACTCCACCAGGAAGTCGGTGCCGTAATAGGAGTGGAAGCGGCGCAGCGCCTCGATGATCAGGTAGTTCGTCGGCATCCACACCGGCCCGCGCCAGTTCGAGTTGCCGCCGAACATGTTCGAGGTCGAATCGGCCGGGTCGTAGCGCACCGTGAAGGAGGCGCCGAACTCGTTGAGCACGTAGGGCTGGTCGCGGTGCGCCTTGGAGAGCGAGCGCACGCCGAAGGGCGAGAGGAACTCGGCCTCGTCGAGCATGCGCCGCAGCAGCGCCTTCATCCGGTGGCCGCGCAGCAGCGACAGCAGCTTTCGGTCGCCGACGCCGCCCTCGTCCCAGCGCGAGACCAGGCAGGCGAGGTGCGGGCGGTTCTCCAGGAGCCAGTTGAGGCGCCGGGCGAAGTCCGGCAGGCGCTGGAGCACGAAGGGCTCGATCACCTCCACCGCGAACAGCGGCACGAGCCCGACCATCGAGCGCACGCGCAGCGGCAGCATCCCGCCGCCGGGCATGTCGACCTCGTCGTAGTAGAACGCGTCCTCCTCGTCCCACAGGCCGAAGCCCTCGCCGCCCATGTCGGTCATCGCCTCGGCGATGAGGAGGAAGTGCTCGAAGAACTTCGAGGCGGTGCTCTCGTAGACGTCGTTGTGGAGCGCGAGCTCGAGGGCGATGCGCATCATGTTGAGCGCGTACATCGCCATCCAGGCGGTGCCGTCGGCCTGGTGCACCATGCCGAAGCCCGGCGGCGGGCGCGAGCGGTCGAACACGCCGACGTTGTCGAGCCCGAGGAAGCCGCCCTGGAACACGTTGCGGCCGCCGGCATCCTTGCGGTTCACCCACCAGGTGAAGTTGATCAGCAGCTTGTGGAAGACGCCTTCGAGGAAGGCGAGGTCGCCGCGGCCGCCGCGCCGGTCGCGGTCGATCTCGAACACCCGGTAGGTCGCCCAGGCGTGGACCGGCGGGTTGGTGTCGGAGAACTCCCACTCGTAGGCCGGGAGCTGGCCGTTGGGGTGCATGTACCATTCGCGGGTCAGCAGCAGGAGCTGCTTCTTGGCGAAGTCCGGGTCGAGCAGCGCCAGCGGCAGGCAGTGGAAGGCGAGGTCCCAGGCGGCGAACCACGGATATTCCCACTTGTCGGGCATCGAGAGCACGTCGGAGGCGGCGAAGTGGCGCCACTGCGTGTTGCGGCCGCCGTCGCGCTCCCGCGGCGGCACCGGCTGGAGCGGGTCGCCCTGCAGCCAGCGCCGCACGTCGTAGGCGTAGAGCTGCTTCGACCAGATCAACCCGGCGGAGGCCTGCCGGAAGATCGCGCGCGCGTCCGCATCCGCGATCCCGTCCTGCAGGTCGTCGTAGAACGCGTCCGCCTCGGCGATGCGGCGGTCGCGCACGGCGTCGTCGGCGTCGATCGGGCGCGTCCGCGTCCCGGCGGAGAGCCGCAGGCGCACCCGCCGGGTCTCGCCGGGCGCGAGGCGAAGCGCGTAGTGCAGGCCGAGCTTGGTCCCGGCGTCGCGGCGGACCGCCGCGGCGTCGCCCTCGACGATCGCGGCGTGGAGTCCGTCCTTGAACGGGCCCTCGGCCTCCGGCTGGCCGGCGTGCCGGCGCAGGTTGGTGTCGTTCTCGCAGAACAGCACCTCGGGCTCGCCCTCGAAGGCCAGCCGGTAGCGCCCGAGCCGCGGGTGCTCGCAGGTGATGCCGCCCTCCGGATGGCGCGCGATCCGGGGCCGCGGCAGCGCGCCGTCGTTCCGCCACGACCAGGTGTTGCGGAACCAGAGCTGCGGCACGAGGTGGAGGTCGGCGGCGTCCGCGCCGCGGTTCGTCGCGGTGATCGTGGCGTGGACGTCGTCGACGTCCGACTTGGCGTATTCCACCGTCACGTCGAAGAAGCGCGACCCCTCGAACAGGCCGGTCTCCTCGATCTCGTATTCCGGCACCTCGCGGCTGCGCTGCAGCCCCTCGCGCACGAGGTCCTCGTAGGGGTAGGCCCCTTGCGGATAGCGGTAGAGGAACTTCAGGTAGGCGTGGCTCGGGACCGCGTCGAGGTAGTGGTAGATCTCCTTGACGTCCTCGCCGTGGTTGCCCTCCTCGTTGGTGAGGCCGAACAGGCGTTCCTTCAGGATGCGGTCGCGCCCGTTCCACAGGGCGAGCCCGAGGCAGAGCTGCCCGCGCTCGTCGCAGATCCCCGCGAGCCCGTCCTCGCCCCAGCGGTAGGCGCGCGAGCGGGCCTCCTCGTGGGTGAGCGAGCGCCACGCGTTGCCGTCGCGGCTGTAATCCTCGCGCACGGTGCCCCATTGCCGCTCGCTGAGATACGGCCCCCACAGCGACCACGCCCGCTCGCCGCGCGCCTGCTCGGCGATGCGGCGGCGCTCCGCCCAGGCGATCGCCTCGCTCATGCGCTGGACCCGCAGCCCGGCGCGGGGCGGGCGTCGGCCCCGGCGCCGCGAAGGATCGCCCCGACGGGCCTGGGGGAATGCGGAGGAACGGTCATGACATCCCGAGGGGCCGATGGGTCGATGCCCCGCCCCGGATGCATCATCAGAGCCAGTCGGCGGGCCGGCACGGAAATCGGGCCGACCGCGCGTCCCGGGCGACCGGAGCTTCGGCGCGCGGGCCGGCCGGATCGGACCCGTGCCGAGGCTCGAGCCCGGGCCGACACCTTCGTCTGCGGATGACGAGGTCTGTCGACCGGCAGCAACGTCGGCGGCTCGAGCGATGAAGACTGCCTTTAATCTGGGCAGAACCTGCGCCGGAAGCACGCCTGATCTGCGGAACCTCGCGTATCGGCTCGGTGTTCAACGGCTACCTGCGACCCTACCTGCGACACCACGCGCGGCTTCCACGGATCTACGATGCTCGTCCAGACCGGTTTCACCATCGCCTTCAACACCTTCGGCCCGACCCCGATGAACCTGCTGCTGAACGTGCGGCCGGAGCGCCGGGCCGACCTCGTCACGCCCGAGGTCATCGCCTTCGATCCGCCGGTGCCGGCGACGCAGCACGTCGACGCCTTCGGCAACGTCTGCACCCGCATCGTCGCGCCGGGCGGCCGGATCACCATGTCGGCCGACTTCACCATCGGCGATTCCGGCGAGCCCGACGCGTTTGCGCCGCAGGCCCGCCAGCACCCGGTGCAGGACCTGCCCGACGACGTGCTGCCGTTCCTCCTCGGCTCGCGCTACTGCGACACCGACAAGCTCTCGGCCACCGCTTGGTCGCTGTTCGGCGCGACGCCGGAGGGCTGGGCCCGCGTGCAGGCGATCGTCGACTTCGTCCACAACCACCTGCGGTTCGACTACCAGCTGGCCGACAACACCCGCACCGCCCATGACGGCTACGTCCAGCGCGTCGGCGTCTGCCGCGACTTCGCCCACCTGGCGATCGCGCTGTGCCGCTGCATGAACATGCCGGCCCGCTACGCCACCGGCTATCTCGGCGACATCGGCGTGCCGAAGGACCCGGCGCCGATGGATTTCTCGGCCTGGTTCGAGGTCTATCTCGGCGATCGCTGGTACACGTTCGACGCCCGCCACAACACGCCGCGCATCGCCCGCATCGTCATGGCGCGCGGGCGCGACGCGACGGACTGCGCGCTCACCACCAGCTTCGGCACCGCCTACCTGATGCAGTTCGACGTGCACACCGACGAGGTGTCGCCGGACGCGGGCGCCATGGCCGAGGCGGCCTAAGGCGCGCCGGCACCCGTCTCGACCAGCCGGTCGAGGAAATTGCCGATCTCGCGGCGTCTCTGGTCCGGCTCCAGGACGTCGGCGCCGAGCCCGTGCCGCCAGGCGAGCGGGCCGGCCGCCGCGCCGCC